>NZ_CP009961.1:1500000-1611988 GCF_000993805.1 Thermofilum uzonense | reverse complement strand
GTAGCCCCGGTCGTCTAGTGGCCCAGGAAGACCTGGTCCTGGAGTGGCGGCCTGTCGAGCCGCAGAGCCCTGTAGGCGCGGAGAACCCGGGTTCGAATCCCGGCCGGGGCGCTTTAACCTTTTTACTATGAAGCTGCATCTTCGAAGAAAAGTTTATGAGTATAGATTGTAAGTTGCTTTGAGGGGGCCGGTAGCTCAGCTAGGTAGAGCGGCGGTCTCTAGTAAGAGGTCGAGGCTCCAGACCCGTAGGTCGGGGGTTCAAGTCCCTCCCGGCCCACCTTTTCTTATAAAATCTTCTAGCTTTGCCAGAACTGCGTCCGGGCTATTTGTTGCTATTAGCAGTACCCTGATTGTCGCATCGGGACTTTTCAAGTATTCTCGGATTTTCAGGTGTATGTCTTTCGCTGCTTTATTGGAGTTTATGGCTATTGTCCTGCCATCAATGTAGCTACTTTTACGGATCACTAGTGATCTAGAGTCCGTGAAAAGCAGGGAAGGAGAGCCCCTAGCTACAAGGTAGTCATACTCGTTTATCTTAAGCGCGGATATTATGAACACCAGCCAAAGTCCGTCTTTGAGAGCCTTCTTTAATTGGGGATTGAGATCAGAAGCAGACTTGTTCGATGAAACAGCTATTATACAGTCTCCTCTGGGTGTTAGCCATGCATCTTTGGTTATTTCAAGGGTGGTTCTATGACTGGCTTTTATGTTCGGATGCCCACGCGCTACTATTTCATCAATGACTCCTAAATCGTGCTCAACCAACTTAAAACCCGAACCAGCTTTCCAGGGATGATTGCTTGAAGTACATCTTAAACGCTTTTTCAAGCCTTTCCAAGGCGTTCTCAACACGTTCTAGCGAAAACTGGTGTTCATCTACTAATAGCCTCTTTACACCCTCCTTGTCGGGCTCTCTCCAAGTTATAGTATAGTTATCTGTTACTTGCGGCTTTAGGAAAAGCTCGAGGATTTTCTCGGGTGGAACATCGAATTCCCAGGGAACCGCGCGGAAGATTTTCTCGGGATTCCTAAGCTCTTTCACTAGCTTCAGAGCTTTCTTCGCACCATATCCCTTAACACCGCCGGGATTATAATCTGTGCCTACCAGGATTCCAATAATGATCAACTGCTCACGTGTGATGCCATGGTAGGATAAGAGCTCGTTTAGCTCTATCAGCTCTGGCTTTACCTCCACGTATACATCTTTCCTCGGAAGCTTTCTCTTGCCGGTAACTGCGAGATTTCGTACAAGCCTAAGACTCCCGAAGAGTAGGGAGTCGAAGTCCTGGCTTCCAGACGCCCATGCGTCACCTTTTTGAACAATATAAGCTGCTTGTGCTTCTCCCTCGCTTGGTGCTTGAACGTAAGGGATACCCATAAATTGGAGGAGCTTTTTAGCATCTTCAACCATCGACGTAGACAATCTGCTTGTTTGCTGTGCGTAAATTCTGGCTTCTTCAAGTTCCCCGCGCTCCAAGGCCTCCCTGTATCTTTTCTCGGCCTCAACTTTAATTTGCTGTCTCTTCTCGAGCTCCTTCGCCTTTAACTCTGGTGGTTTGCCATCAAAGACATAGACGGGTTTTAAACCACTCTCTATATAGTTGATCGTTCTATAAAAGAGCCCGTTGAGGTGGCTTGTAATGTTACCTTGTGCATCCAGTAGCGGGGTTCCGTCTTTTTGACGTATCGTGGCTAAAAACTGGTAGAGAATATTATAGGCATCTATGGCTAAAACTTTCCCACTGAGGGATGACAACTCAGACTCATGTGCAACAGGTTCAACTAGCTCTTTAAGGTCAACCCCCGTTGGAGGACACCTCCAAGTTTCTTCTTACTTCGCGCTCACTTAAAAGCTGTATGCTCCTAACATTCCTTTTCAAGATCGAGACCCTAATTAGGCCTCGGGTCTCGAGCACTAATAAAATCTTGTTGAATTCTCGTATAGACAATGTATTGTCACCAGTCGCTTCTAACCTCTTAGACAGGGATTCATAGAGTTCTCGTTCGGTAGCCTGCCCTCCTTTACTCTTCAACTCTTCAATTATCTCTGGAATAATTTTGTAGAGCGACTTCATACATAGAAACCTGTTACCGTCAACTGTTGTTTAGTAATCTTTCTCGCTCTCTCATTCCATGACTCATAGAATTTTATAATATCAGGTGTCAACGATGGATGAATCTTCCTCAATGCCTCTTCAAAATGCCTCATATGAACTTTTTCTGTAGAAATGTCTTCCCTTAGAGCGATAAGGCCTGCCTCACGAACAAGAACCTCGATGTCTGCTCCTGTGTATCCTTCTGTTCTTTTGGCTAGTTCTGCTAGGTCTACGTCTTCTGCTAGGGGCATCCTCTTGGTGTGCACCTTGAATATTTCAAGCCTGGCCTTCTCGTCCGGCGGCGGGACGTATATGAGCCTGTCAAACCTCCCAGGCCTTAAGAGGGCGGGGTCAATAATGTCAGGCCTATTAGTAGCAGCTATAACCACGACACCCTCAAGACGCTCAAGACCATCCATCTCGGTCAAAAGCTGGCTAACAACACGCTCAGTAACCCCTGAGTCGGTTGAGACTAATCCTCGCATAGGAGCTAGAGCGTCTATTTCGTCAATGAATATGACACTGGGAGCGGCTTGTCTTGCCTTCCTGAATATCTCCCTAATAGCCCTCTCGCTCTCCCCAACCCACTTGCTGAAAATTTCAGGACCCTTTATGCTTACAAAGTTTGCCTCGCTCTCTGTCGCTACAGCCTTGGCTAGCAGGGTCTTACCAGTACCTGGAGGACCATAGAGCAGTATACCCTTAGGCGGGTCAATACCGATTCTCTCGAAAGACTCAGGGTACTTGAGAGGCCACTCCACGGCCTCACGCAATTGTTGCTTAACATAGTCTAAACCTCCAATGTCACTCCAGCGTACAGTCGGCACCTCCACTTCTATTTCTCGCAAAGCACTCGGCGTTATTTCTCGATAAGCGCTGAGAAAGTCATCCATTTCAACTTCAATAGTCTCGAGAACCTCTATTGGGATCTCTTCTTTCTCGAGGTCTATCTTAGGCAAGACCCTGCGGAGAGCCTTCATTGCCGCTTCACGACAAAGTGCCGCTATATCCGCGCCAACGTAGCCATGCGTAATCTCAGCGAGCTTCTCCAAGTCGACGTTCTTGGCTAACGGCATACTGCGAGTGTGAACCTTTAAGATCTCGAGCCGTCCACGCTTGTCAGGTATTCCGATCTCAATCTCCCTGTCAAACCTGCCCGGCCTCCTTAAAGCCGGATCAAGAGCATTAGGCCTGTTTGTCGCCCCTATAACTATAACGTCCCCGCGGGCCTCAAGACCATCCATCAGGGCTAGTAGTTGTGCTACTACTCTTTTCTCGACTTCTCCTGTTACTTCTTCTCGCTTGGGGGCTATTGCGTCAATCTCGTCGATAAATATAATAGCGGGAGCATGCTCCTTAGCCTCCTCAAAGATCTCGCGGAGCCTCTGCTCGCTCTCCCCGTAAAACTTACTCATAATCTCCGGGCCATTAATGGCGATGAAGTATGAGTCCGTCTCATTCGCCACGGCTTTGGCTAGCAGGGTCTTACCAGTACCTGGAGGACCATAGAGCAGTATACCCTTAGGCGGGTCAATACCGAGCCTCTTGAAAAGCTCAGGGTGCTTTAGGGGGAGCTCCACCATCTCCCTTATCTTCTGCTTAGCCTCCTCAAGATCACCGATATCATCATAGGTTATTCTCGGGATCCGGCCGATGTCTACAGGTCTTTCGAGAATCTTAAGCTGAGTCTTCTCAGTGACCATGACAACTCCTTTTGGCTTGATACTTACAACGTTGAAGTGTATGACCTGTCCCAGTACTGGTATCTGAATTATGTCTCCTTCAATAATAGGTCTATCTAAGAGCCTCTTCTTAACGTAGGCTACGAAGTTTTCGTCGACCGCGAGAGTCATAGAAGCAGGTGCCAGCCTTACCATTTGGGCCGGTTTTACCTCGGCTTTACGAACCTTTACTTTATCGCCAATACTTACGCCCGCGTTCTTGCGTGTCCAGCCGTCCATGCGTATAACTCCCTTTCCCTTATCCTCAGCGTACCCTGGCCATGCCACAGCTACTGTTTTCCTCTTTCCCTCAATTTCTACAACGTCACCTGCACTTATCCCAAGTGCCTCCATTGCATCCTCGTCAATCCTGACTCTTCCACGACCAGCCTCGTGTTGTCGAACCTCGTAGACCTTCAATTCTATTTCATTTGGTCTTTCCTCGTTGCTCACGACAAATCACCAGAACCTGTATTCACAATCCCACCCCTATATAAAAGGTTGTCAGTGGGGAAGATTTTTTCTGAATCCAGGAAATGGCAAAGCTTATAGCGTAATACCTTGAAAGGCAAAGAGGTGGGAGATTTGAGCACTGAGTCAAAGCAGTTCCTGCTGGTAAACTACACCATTAGCGTACTAGAGGACACAGGAGAAAGAGTGATAGACACCACGATAGAAGAAGTTGCCAAGGAGCACAACCTTTCTTCACAGAACATTTTTGAGCCGGAGCTTGTAATTGTAGGTGAAGGAGTACTCTTTAAGCCTATTGAGGATGCCTTACGCGAGCTTAAAGAGGGCGAGACAAAAGAGGTCATTCTCGAACCCTCTCAAGCCTTCGGAGAGAAAGACCCTAAGAACATCAAAGTTATCCCTGCTCGTGAATTTACAAGACAAGGAGTTATACCGAGGGTTGGGGAAGAGGTTCAAGTGGGAGGCCAGAGAGGAAGAATAGTCAGGGTCGGCGGAGGACGAGTAACCGTCGACTTTAATCATCCGTTCGCCGGGAAAAAAGTCAAAGCCGTTCTGAAAGTTGAGAAAAACATCACGGGAGACGATGAAAAAATTCGTGAATTATTCCATAGATGGTTTAGGGGAATTCCTCGAAACGAGATAAACGTCGAAGCCAAGGATGGAGAAGCTCTCTTAACAGTTCCAGCTACAACTCTTCTACATGAGAACTCCTATCATCTCATGAACGCGTTCATAAGGGACCTCCAAAAATATCTGCCTAACATAAGAACAGTCAAAGTTATTTTCAAGTTTGAAATACAGCAGGAAAAAGAAGCTACGCAGACACAATCCCAGGCTACCGTTTCCCAAGGAGCTTCCTCCGAGCCCGAATCCAAAGCCGAGGGTGAGGCGGGTCAATAAATTCAACCTCAACAATTGACAGATTATTCTTCTTTTCAACCTCTCTTAATATCCGTATCCTTTCTCCCTCCTCTAAGTAGGGAGGATCACAATCTTCACTGTTCTCTTGACATCCCGGCTTCCTATAACGTATGACGGCTCCAGGCATCGCGTCCCGTAAATCAACAAGGATTTTTACTGGAAGCTCTTCTACCTCAACGGTAATTAACTCCTCAGCTAAGGCTGGACAATACACTGCGTGTTTCCGGATGTTCACAACTTTGTAGTTTGCTAACGGCCTTAGATTACCAATACAAGCATTGAAAAACTGACATTCTATACACTTCGAGGTTACGTAGGGCTGGAATATAGTCCCGGGCTTAGCTATCAAAGGGGTAACCATTGTGACTGTTCGGCGCATAGTGTGGTTTTTATATCGGGCAGCCCCCTTTTAAGCTTGAACGCTTATGATGCAACAGAAGCTTCCGCCAGGCGTGCTGAAGGGTACTACCACCGTAGGTTTAACGGGTAGAGACTTCGTAGTTCTCGCCGCTGACAGGCGGGCTACAAGCGGTTATTTTATTGCCAGTAAGCATGTATGGAAGATCCTGGAAATAGACTCACACGTAGCTGTAACTATTGCAGGCACTGTTGGTGATGCCCAGCAACTTATCGACCGTTTGAAAGTCGAGGCTGGCTATTACAAGGCCACGAACGGCGAACGCATATCTGTGAAGAGCTTAGCCACACTTGCCTCATTAATACTCTTCACCTATAGACCCATCCTCATGGTACAAATGCTCATAGGTGGGCTTGATAAGGAGGAGGGGCCCTCCCTATACTCGGTTGACTGGCTTGGCACTGTAACTCGCGAGAAATTCACAGCTACAGGCTCAGGCTCCCCCTACGCCGTTGCAATGCTAGAACAAGAGTATCGCGAAGACCTGTCTTTAGAGGATGCTGTAAAACTCGCAATTAGAGCGGTTCATACAGCCTTAGCCCGTGATCCTGGAAGCGGGGAGGGAGTTGACGTGGCAACTATAACAGAAGAAGGAATAACTTTTAAGCGAACTTAACTCGTTGCTGTGGAAAGCTTCTATTAGACTTCTACGAATAAAAAGAAAAGGTTTATTAACTTCATATGGTTTGCGAATTCACTGTCCTATTGTTTTTCCCGGTGAACCATTTTGGAAACCATAACGTCTGTGGCCCGAGAGGTTAGAGAGGCTATATTTAGCAATGTACCGCCCAATGCAGAGATTACTAAGATAGACTTTGAAGGACCTAAAATAGCCATATACACTAGGCGACCTCAGATCTTCTTAGATAACGATAGCGAGTTGATCAAGAGAATAGCAAAGACTCTTCGAAAGAGGGTGATAGTTAGAGGAGATGAAAAATCCAGGCTCCAAGAAGAGACTTCACGTGAAATCATATCTTCGCTCATACCACGTGAAGCTGGCCTAAAAGATCTTTACTTCAATGAATCTATAGGTGAAGTCGAGATAGAACTCCTTTCACCGGAAAAGGTGGATCCAAACATTCTTACAAGGATCTTCGTGGAAACACTATGGTACCCAAGAGTTCTGCGCAGACCTCCCGTCGTGAGCCGAAGCATTAAAGAGATCCGGGACATATATCGCGCAGAGGTAGATTATAGGCGGAGATTCCTCAAGGAGTTAGGAAACAATGTGTATAGAACGCCACTCTTCGAGACCGATCGCGTAAGAATAGTCTCACTTGGAGCATTTCAAGAAGTAGGCAGAAGCGCAGTCCTTGTCCAGACTCCAGAGTCCAACATACTCCTAGATGCTGGCCTCAAACCCACGAGTGGGGGAGACGAGCTCCCACTATTTGACCTGCCTGAATTCGACCCTCAGAACTTAGACGCAGTCGTAATAACCCACGCACACCTTGACCACGTTGGAGCGCTTCCAGTACTCTTCAAGTATGGCTATAAAGGCCCGGTTTACATGACGGAGCCCACACTACACCTCGCCAAGCTTTTATTCGAAGATTATATAAAGGTCGCTGAGCGAGAAGGTAAACCCCAAATATACTCAGCACGAGAGATAGCTTCCGTCATACTCCACACGTATACTCTCAGCTATGGAGAAGTGACAGACATAGCTCCAGAGATAAGGCTCACGCTCTATAGATCCGGACATATTCTAGGCTCATCCCTAATACATCTCCACATCGGTGAGGGTCTGGTAAACCTCATCTACACGGGAGACATAAAGTTCGCACGAACCATGCTACTCGACCCTGCACACACAAAGTTTCCACGCGCAGAAATCCTGATCATGGAGACAACATATGGAAGTAAGAGCGATCTGCTTCCCAGTGAGGAGGAAGCGGTGCTTGAGCTAGGCAAGATAATAAAGGAGACGATCGATAAGGGAGGAATAACTCTGATACCCGTATTAGCGGTCGGGAGAGCCCAGGAAGTATTACTTGCAATCCTAAACCTGATCAGAAATAAACTGATTCCGCCTATACCAATATTTATCGAGGGCATGATAGACGAGGTCTCAGCAGTTCACATGACTTTCCCCGAGTATCTCTCTCAGGCTGTAAGGAACCAGATATACAATGACCAGAACCCCTTCACCTCCGAGAATATACACATATATCGAGGTGAGAATAAGGAGGAGGTTGTAGGGACTAGACCAGCAGTGATACTCGCTACCTCCGGAATGCTGACAGGAGGCCCCGTCCTCGAATACTTGAAACTTCTTGCAGATGACCCGAACAGCAGCCTTGTGTTCGTTAGCTACCAGGTAGAAGGGACACTTGGAAGGAAAATACTTCAGGGCCTGAGAAAGCTTACCTTCATAGAAGATGGAAAAATCATAACCAAGGAGTTAAAGATGAGCATCTATAGGGTTGAAGGGTTCTCGGGGCACAGCGATAGAAGGCAGTTGGAAGCCTACCTCAGAAGAATAGAGCCTACTCCACGAACGGTGATCCTAAACCACGGCGAGAAAGGCAAGATTGCTGAATTCCAGTCATATCTTCTAAGCGAGTGGTTCAAGAAGAAGACACATCTCACCTTCAACGTCCTTGCACCGCAGAATGCCGAGGCTATAAGAGTAGTATAAACCTTATCTGCCTTTTCAGCCCCTTCATGAAGACATCTTCCATATCTCGTCTCCAAGATAATGTAAGTTCCTTATACCCTTACCCTTTTGTTTGCCAGCGATGTCATCCGAGGAGACTAGTGAAAGCCCAATAGCTATTACCCTAGATCCTCCCAGCTCCCTTACAAGCACCCTCTCCCCAGCCCCAAATGAGCCTTCGATTCTCTTGATGCCAGGTATCATAACATCTGCACCATTCAAGATATGAGGGACTGCGCCTGAATCAACATATACTGATGGAAAATTTACTCGTAGTCCCATTTTGTAGAGATAGAATAGGCTGGGTATTAGCCCTATACCTGAAAATCTAATCGCGGAGATGATGCCATTAACAAGGTATACCTCTTCTACATTTTCTGACTTGATTTTAGCTATCTCTACTTGCTCTGCTTCCTCAATCTTCTTCGCAAATTCTTCTCCTATAGAAGTTGCAGCCTCCTCGACCAAACTTTTCTTATCCTTCTTGTTCAACTTGTACCTCGTCACTATCTTCAAACTCCGGGAGTCCTTCACGTAAAACACCTTCGACTATGTAGTATGATATAACTCCCTCTTTATCAACTATTGCCATTACAAGCTCTCTATCACTCTCTAAAGCCCTTCGGAACATCTCTTCAAACTCTCTGAAGCTCAGCCTGGTTCCCTCCTTAACAACCCTAATAAGGTACCTTTTGGTCTTGGTCTTTCTCTTCCAGTCCAGGAGAAATTCTAGATTATGTACACCTGGCATCACGACCAGGGCTCTGTTTCTGAGATCTGTGTAGACATTCAGCCTTGTCCAAAACTCGGGGTCGTATTCACCACCCAGGCGAAGGAGTTCCTCAAAGTTTAGCTCCTTACCACTAGAATCCTTTACTGTTAGAAGCCCCCTGTAGAGAAGATATGCTGCTTCAAGCAGCGATAATTTGAGACACTCTCCCTCTGTAAAGCCATAACCGCGTCTATACAGTTGTGTCACACCTTCTCTATCACATACGATGATATCTACCCCTCTCAGTTCCCCTGTAAAAACTTCTCTCAATGGCTCCTCAGCTACATCGTTTCCCTTACCAGTGATCCGTTCCTCCCGAGACTCGGCCACAAAAATAGTAGGACACCCGGCCCTATATAAACGACTTGTGATGTCCTCAAAAATAATATAATGTGACCTAATGACTTTTAGCTGTAAGGCTTTAAAGATGAAAACTAGTGAGATTCATAAGAAAGAAGCACCTAAAAGCGTGAGATTTGCTTTCGTGACTATAAGTACATCAAGGTATCATGCGTTGAGAATAGGAGAAGAGTTTGAAGACATTTCATTTAATATCGCAAAGGAAGTCATAACGTCTACTGGACACCAGCTCACTAGATACGTCCTTATCCCCGACAGCCCACGGTTACTCCTGGCGACCGCCCTGAATCTCATCGAAGACAAAGACGTGGACGCTATTATATTCAGTGGGGGCACTGGTCCAACACCTGACGATATAACCGTCCAAACTTTAAGACCACTGTTTGATAAAGAGCTCGAAGGCTTTGGAGATGTATTCAGAGGAATAAGCTTTCAAGAGGCGGGGTCTTCTAGTTTTCTCTCAAACGCTACCGCGGGTCTGGTTGCAGGGAAAGTCTTTTTCCTCCTGCCTGGCTCTCCGACAGCTGTGGAGACAGCGCTCAGAAAACTTATCTGTCCTGAGGCGGGCCATATAATAGCACTGGCTAGGCGAAAACTATGAGTGGGAGAGAAGTAAGAATGGTTGATATTACGGAGAAACCCGCGGTTTACCGTGAGGCAACCGCAAGGGGATACATACGTCTGAAACCTGAGACGCTTCAGGCGATAATCGAGGGTCGAGTCCCGAAAGGCGACGTTTTAAACGTGGCACGCACGGCTGCCATACTTGCCGTTAAACGGACGTGGGAAACACTACCTCTCTGCCATCCCATTCCAATAACGTCTGTATCTGTAGACTTTAATTTGGACGAGCGGGGCGTAGAGGCAGTTGTAACCGTTAAGACTACGGCGCAAACAGGGGTGGAAATGGAGGCTTTAACGGGCGTAAGCATAGCATTACTAACTATATGGGACATGGTGAAAGCGCTGGAAAAAGACGAAAGGGGGCAATATCCTCACACGATTATCCAGGAAATAAGAGTTTTAGAGAAGGTTAAGGGTGAGCAGAATAGGGTCTAGGAATCCTCCTCCCGTCACCCAGTATCCAGAACTCCCCGTCCTCGCGCTTTTCAAGCTTCCACACGTATACT
This sequence comes from Thermofilum uzonense, assembly GCF_000993805.1. Lineage (NCBI taxonomy): Archaea > Thermoproteati > Thermoproteota > Thermoprotei > Thermofilales > Thermofilaceae > Infirmifilum > Infirmifilum uzonense. Next base: position 1,601,437 of record NZ_CP009961.1, on the reverse strand, counting down.
TCATGCTTGACCCTCTCGAGAATGTCCCGCAGAGCCCGCAAAGCCACATCGCGACGTTCCGAAGCGACGCCTATGAATAGGACAGGCTCACCCGGCTTGGCAGAACCCTTCTTGTGGTAGATTGTCGAGTATATCAACGAGTGTTTTTTAGCCTCCTCTTCTCCTATGCTTGTAAGGGTGGATGTAGCCAAGGGCTCTAGTGCCTCGTAGTAGAGCTCATTGACGCTTTTCCCTTGAACCTTCCCTTTGACCCTGCCTATAAATATGGCTACGGCTCCGGCACCGTCATCAAGAGCTTTAAGAAGGCCGTCAAGAATAAGGACGGGGTCTACCCGATCAATGAATGCATAGGGCGAGCCGCCCGAAACTGGTGGCATTAGTATGAGCTCTGAGTCTGCTGCGACTTTATCTGAAACTTGGAGTACTCTCCCGTTGTTAACTATTATGATTTCTCCGGCTTCGAAATAATCTTTTAGAGATGGATGCCTCTCGAGTACGAGGTCTAGAACAGTTTTCACTGTAGCCTCCTGGCCTTGTATCTCGAGGACTTCATCCCCTTTACCGACGAGATCGCGGAACAGGGAAAGATATCTTATTTTAACCTGCATCCTTTTACCCTCTATAGAAGTAAATTCGACATGAAGTGCTTGAACATCGTCATGTCTTCAATGTAGACGAACTCTCCTTCCGAGTGGATGTTTGTTCCTCCCCTTATTGTTCCGAAGGCGACCACGTCCATTCCATAGACGTCGAAGTGGGTTCCATCGTTGCCTCCCAACTCGGCTGCTAGGACCGGCTCGCCCGGTAAACCTGCCTGCATGTAGGCTTTCTTGGCAGCATTGAGGACCTCATTAACAAACGCATTGTTTTTGGCAAACCAGCCTGGCTGGGCCGAGATGATCTCTAGGGAAGCATCTATCCCAAGTTTGGCTACAGTCGAGGAGAAGTAGCTGTAGAGCTCGCTTAGCGCCTCCTCGATTCTCTCCTCTGGTAAAAGTCGCATATCAAAGCCGGCCCAAGCTTCCCCTGGGATCCTGTTGTGCTTCTCAGGCTCATGTTCAGGCAGCTTAACCACGGTTACCGAGAACCTTCCCCACACTTTGGGGACTGGGGAGCCGGGTGGGGAGGGCTGCCTGGAGATTTTTCCACTCCTCATACTCTTGAACGCTTGAAGTTCTGCAAGTAGCTTTAAGAGGTCTTCGACAGCATTCCTGGCGGCGTGCGGATAGCCGGCGTGACCAGATTTACCCCTAACCTTTATCCAGCCGTGGACTACTCCACTCGCTCCCACAGAAACGTATTCTGAGCCTGAGTCAACGATAATGACCTTGTCCCATCTATATCCCTGTTCTAAGAGTGCCTTAATGCCGGTGCCGCCTACCTCCTCGTCTCCAGTGACGATGAGAAACGGGTTGTAGCGAAGCTTATCCTCAGAACCCTTCAAGGCCATAAATCCATCTAGCACTGAGGCTATCGCAGACTTATCGTCGGCTGCCCCTCTCCCGTAAACTTTCCCGCCTTTAACCACCGGTTCATATGGATCAATCTTTAGCCCTTCGACTTCCCAAGGACCTTTCGCTGGAACAACGTCGTAGTGAGTCACAAAAGCCAAACTAGGCCTGCTCTTAGGAGCGTTTTGAAGCCCTATCAAGAGGGTTGGTATCTCGCCTCCTAAAAGGTCTATTCGCGTAACGCTTAAGCCGAGTTCGGTTGCGGTCTTCTCTATTAAATCCGAGACTTCACGGTAGTTTTTCCTCACAATAACGCTCCCCTGATAGCTCGACTCACTGGGTATCCTTACTAGCTCGACCAGGAACTTAACGGGGTCAAAAGCTAATGACATCGTTAACGCTACCACGAAGTGAAAAATATACTTTTAGTGTTTAACAGACGGGTAACAATATAAGCACCCTGGAGGTATATTGTTATTAAATCATGGAGAAGCTTCGACACTATTCCTTTATCGCCGAGATGGATAGGATACTATTGGAGGCACGTGAGAGAGTAGAAGAACCACTTAGTATCGAGGGCAAACCGTTGGAGAAGCTGTGGTTTATCGACGGGAGTCACGCGATTAGCGAGAGACAGGGGGCTTTCGTCTCCTTGTTTTCAGTGGCATCACTCGGCGTTATTTCCAGGAAGTACTTGGAGGGTCTGCCTGGACGTGAACACTTGTTAACACACTTGATAATCCCCAAGGTGAATGGTGAGTCCCGCGCAGCCCTTTTAATGAGTTCACTAGAAATCATGGAGGCGCTTAGGGCTTCATCGATGGAGATGGACGCTGTGATTTTTGACGGAAGTTACCTTGCTTTACTTCTCTCAGCTTATGGCTCAAGCTCCCAGCTATTCTCTGAAACGCTTAGATCAATCTCCGGTGAGAACGTTACTCTCCGGAGTATAGTGGAGGACACTGACGCAGGCAAAATAATAGATGAAACGGTCGATACCTGGATAGAGAGAATAGTTAAAGAGAGAAGCATGCATGGATTCTATAAGTCGGCTTACAGCATATTTACATCGATTTATGATCTTGCGGAAAAACTTCACGACAAGCTTGCCTCCAATAAATTTATTGAGAACAAGCTCGGGAAGCGTTTCCTGATCGACTATACTCTTTTTTTCGCCGAGACAACCCTCTACTTGCGAGTGCTCGGCAGCTTCTTGAAACATGTCGAAGAGAACGACATCTTACCCCTTTGGGTAGCAAAGGAGAGTACAAGTAGGTTCCTCTCAGAAATACTGGATTTAAAGAGTTGGCTCAGCGACACTGTTCTTTTAGACTCCCTATGGAGTGGAAAGGAAAAAGTATTCATAATACTTGAAAGTCGCGAAAACCCTAAAGCCTTGAGACCCGTTAACCCGCCTAGTGAGCCTGTAGCGTCCCGAGAAACTCTAAGCCTGGTTTACAGGTGGAACAAGTTTGACATAGTGTACCTTAAAGTTTCGAGACACGGGCCTGTGCTCCAGGCTTCATACCCTCATGACCTTGCCTCCCGTGAGAGAGTCGAGAGCGCCTTAGCAGCGCTGGCATCACTGAGTGATCCCAAGAGAGGTTACCCCAGACCACTCTCATTAGTCCACCACAAAACCCTTATTCCCGGCACTCTCGTCGAGGCACTAGCGTATAAGATGTGGCAGTCCTCCCAGGGAGTTCTAAGGGGATTGCTCCAACCCCTCGGGCGCGAAACAGTACTCTAATGTTTTTAAAGAGAGAATGTACTATCTCGCTTAGGGTAGAGCAAGTTGGGACGCGAAATAGGCAAGATAGTCAACGTGTACGGAAGGAATATTTTACGAATAGCCGTCCCCGACGACTCCTTCGGGCATATTGCTAAGCCAGGTACATATATCAAATTTAGGTCTTCAACAGGGGTCCAACACTATGCTCTTATTACAGGTTACCTTTTGAGCGACGAATTATATAGGAGGGGGAAGCTCATAGAGGAACTCGAAGGCTACGAAGACATCACGGTTACACGTAACGAGGTAACGGCCATCGTTATCGGCTATGCTCGCAACGGCAAGCTCATCAAGGGCGTTGAAAGCTTACCGGCTCCCGGTGAGAGGATATATACCGCGGATACTGAAGAACTAGCCGGTCTGCTTTCAAAATTTGACCTGGACATAGGACGTCTCGCGTCAGCATTAGAAGTTAGCTTTACGCTTGACCTCAACATGCTTGTCTCACGACACTTTTCAATACTCGCTATGACTGGCTCAGGAAAGTCTAACACGGTTGCTGTTTTGGTTTCGAGAATTCTAGAGAGGTATAAGCATCCAAGGCTCCTAGTAATAGATACCCACAGCGAGTACATCCCTCTTACAAATCTCTTCCCAGGAAAGGTGCGAGTATATTCTCCAAGTGGCCAGATGCTTGAAATGCTGAAGGTTAGGTACGGCATAGAGCCTTCACCACTAGAAGTACCCTTGTGGACACTGGGCTTCGAAGAAATAGCAGAAATCCTCAAGCTTGACAGCAGGGCAACAAAACAGCTCTTGTACCTCCGCGATGCATTGCTTAAGCTAAGACGCCAAAAATGGAGCCTTGCTACCCCGAATGACCCCTTGCACTTTACGGCTCAGGAGCTGCTAAGCAGTATAGGTGGAGATAAGACGAGAGATGACTCTGCCATAGACCTCAAGTTGAAGATAGCAAGCCTTATAGAGGACCCCGAGTTAAAGTTCATCACATCTCCCGTCCTTTCCGAGGAGCTTTACAAAAGAACTCCCGGAGACGAGCCTTCCAAGAGCATAAGAGCATATGCTCAGATTTACCAGTCCCTCTTCAGCGAGGGGGCCACGATTATAGCTCTTGGCGGGCTTCCAAGCGAGATCCAGACTACTACTGTTGCAACGATACTGAGGGCTTTATGGAGAGTTGCCTCAGCCCACGTACAGGCAGGGCGCGTGCTCCCAATCTTAGTTATACTCGAGGAGGCACATATATACGCTCCTAAGGATCGAGAAGTACCTTCCAAGCAGATAATCGAGAAGATTGCAAAAGAAGGCAGAAAGTTCGGAGTGGGACTGGGAGTCGTAAGCCAGAGGCCTAGAGAACTAAGCCCAACGCTGCTAGCTCAGTGTGGTACACTAATTGCGTTAAGAACATCAAACCCAGAGGACCAGAGACATATAATGAGTAGCGTGGAGGATATAGTCGGAGAGCTTGTTCAAGGCCTGTCCAGCCTAAGTGTTGGACAAGCACTCGTATCGGGTGCTGCCGCCCCCTTCCCGGCAATAGTAAACATTTACAGCTTCGCCGACCTCTACAAGACCGAGCTAGGCGGTAAAGATGTGGATTGGAGCACAGCCTGGAGCGAACCTCAAGATTTCATAGACATTACCAGGTTCCTCGTTTCAAGAGAAGATGCACACAAGAGGGAAGGTGTGGAAGAGTCTAAGAAAAAGAACGCTGATCTACAGGAGTTCTTCAAGAAGGGATCTTAACTCCTCCACAGCAGCTGGAACGACAGAGATCTTAGACACGGGGGACGGCACAGTGTCGGTGGCTGCCACCTCGCTTATACCAGAGGATATGAGTAAGTCAAGAGCCCCTCTCACCATTACAGCATGCGTACAAGCGGCATAGACTTTTTCCGCTCCCTGGGAGAGAACAGTCCTGGCAGCAAGAGCCATTGTCCCTCCTGTGCTTATTATGTCGTCAACTATCAAGACGGTTCTCTCCTCCACGGTGAGATTTTTAGGCATAGCTTTCACCTCACCCGTGACCCTGTCACGCTCCTTGACGAGATAGTCGTACTCCGCGTCAAGGTGTGCTGCCACTCTCTTGGCGCGCTCTAGGGCCCCAACGTCGGGTGCAAGGACGACGGAGTTCCTCATCTTAGGGTGGAAGTATTCCGCAATCAACCTGTCTATGAAGACATTTCTCGATGGAATAGAAGTATACTCTGAGAGCACGGAAGGTTTATGAATATCTACTACGACGAGACCATCGAGTCCAAGAGTTTCAAGCGACTTGAGGATAACCCTTATGCTTATCGGCTCCCCTTCAAGGAATCTCTTATCCTGGCGTGCATAAGCCATATAGGGGACTACAGCTATCAGAGGCTCGTTACTCAACGCCTTGATAGCCTCGACGCTCATTAGTAGCTCGAAAATCCTCTTGTCAGGGTTCGGGTAGAGAGAAGCGACGAGAATCGCCACGCCTTCTGGCTTTTGGGGGACTCTTACATAGCTCTCACCGTCAGGAAAAATCTTATATTCTAGCTGTACGAGCTTGTCGCCTATACCCCTAGCTATGCCGGCCGCGATACCGTTAGAATTCTCGAGAGCGTACACTGTCACGAGAAATTTTACGACACTGAATATAAATACTTACATCTTACCCTCTTCCTAGAAAAAATCGATAACAAATATTGAAAATAAATGCTTATATAGTATCAAACGTGGGCAAGCCGGTAAAAACATGGAGGCTAGGAGCTTAAGAATGAAATACTTAGAGGCGATAAAACAGATAGACCAGCTGAAGGATTACCCTGTGCTTACAAACGAGGACGGTAAAATAATCCTTGGAGGAAGAAGATGGATACTGATGGACGTGGAGGCCTTCCCATCCTATATGATCAAAACGGCTTCAAACCTAATGGGAGAGAAGCTCGCCCAAGAGTTCGTCTACTGGTTCGGCTTAGCTTACGGGGAAAAAGTTGCAGAGAGGTATCAGAAGGTGGGAATACCGAATGACAAAATAATATTCTTGCTCCCCATGATCATCTCTGTTACAACCGGTTGGGGAGTAGCTGAGATAGTAGAGTACTCACCCCAGGAGGGTAGGCTGGTCGCAAAACTTTACAATGACTTCGAGAGTGAGTCAGCAATTCTCAACGGTGAAAAACCCACCAACAATTTTCTAAGAGGGGTGCTGGCTGGCATCTTTGCCAAACTGTGGAATGTAAAGGTACGTACAAGTACTGAGTTCAAGGATGGATATACCTTGGTCACCGTCACTAAAAGGTAAATTGAGGAAGAGTATTGAGCTTCGCTACTTATTGCGCCTGGCTAAGAGAACTCCAGCTAGTCCTTTCTTGCTAATTTCATCCCTTAGCCCCTTTAGACCCTTTTCGCCTAGAAGAGTTAGGATACCCTCCCAGTCTAGTAGTGAAATAATCAGCATTACAGCGATGAATAGAACAATAGAGACTAGAAGCTCGTACCAGAACATCCCACCAGTCATTTGCGCCACTATGCGTCCGCTGTAAGCAGTCGCTATACTTATGAGTATTTTCCCAGCGGTTATTCCGATGAAGAACTTAAGTGGACTGTAGCCCATCAGTCCTAGCGGGATCACTATTGCATCGTCGGGACTCGGAGTAGCGGCAAATAAGAAGACTGCCAGCATACCCCAGTTCCCAAGCATCTTAGAAAGTTTGTTGTATCTCTCACGGGTATCTTCTGAAAGCACTACGCGTGAAGCCCCCCTGCTCACTAGATAGACTATCAGCTTTCCAACGCCCCCGCCCACACCACTGATAATCCCGACTAGTAGGGGATTCGAGCCGGGTATCAGGGCTGCATAGAGGTACACAGCAATTAAATACGGTATGGGTATGAATGGGATGAAATTCCCAAGTATCGAAACTACAAATATTCCAAGATAGCCTCCGACCCCGCTAGCTATATTTAACAGCCAGTCAATTACAGGGTGCACAGAGAAGAAATCACTACGCACTTATAGGTTTTACCACAGCTTGCTCGATTAAGCTTCTTCTCTATACCATGGAAAAGTTAAACAGGGTGTTGACTCAAAGCTTTTTAGCGGTTAACCCCTCAAGTATTTCGCTATTGGGCGTAGGAGAAATATGCTGGATACCGGTGAACTATTAAAGAGGCTAGGACTTGAGTTTTACGCATATGTTGAGGGAGGAATAGAGCCGGAGAAGGCAGAGGTAACGTTTCGAGAAATCCTTAAGGCTTCTCCCAGTAGCCCTCGCCTCGACTATCTCCTCGATAAGAGACTGTACAAGCATCAGTACATGGCGTACCAGGAGCTCGTAGGAGGGAAAAACATCGTGTTGAAGTCAGGAACCGGGAGCGGTAAGACAGAGGCCTGGTGGCTTTACGCTGCCACGCATCACAAGAAGGTTTTGGCAGTTTATCCGACCCTTGCTCTATCATATGACCAGCTGTCAAGGCTGTCAGAGTACTGCCGGGCTCTCGGGCTTAAGATATCCCAAGTTGACTCCACTTCACGGTCTAAGAGGGAGGGGAAGAGTTACCCCCAGGTTAAGAGCGAGATACGGGCCTCAGATATAGTTGTAACTAACCCTGCTTTCCTTCTTATGGATATAAAGAGGGTGGCGTCGAAGCCTTCAAGCTCACTCCTATTAGGCTTTCTGAATGAGTTAAATCTCCTTGTTCTCGATGAGGTTGATTTCTATAGCCCGCGTGAACTCTCACTCTTACTGGCATTAGTCAGGATAATCGCTTCGCTACGAGAGGGGATACAGGTAGCTGTGTTGACCGCGACTCTCTCAAACCCTGAGGATATGTGCTCCGTTCTCAGGGAGTATACAGGTCGCGAATGCAGCATTGTGGATGGAACGGCCTTTAGGCGTGAAGACAGATATTATATCGTTCTCGGAAGGAACTTAAAGGATTACTGGAACAACCTACGAGACTACAAGAGCTTGTTGATACAGTCGGGTAACAAAGAAATCATTGAAGCAATGGAAGACTATGAGAAGTTCAGAAGGAACATCTATAAGGTTTTGGACGCACTCCAGACCTACGGCGTTGAAACACACCCTCCGCGCGTCGACCCAGTGGATATCATTAAGCATTATATAGATGACGAGTACGTGACCTTAGTCTTTACACGCAGCATTAACCGTGCCGAGGAGTTATATCGCAAGCTGAGAGAGCTCCTCCCTGACGAGAAAAAAGAGCTGGTTGCTTCCCACCACCATCTCGTAAGCAAGGAGAAGAGACAGACTATTGAAGACCTCACTAGACAAGGGAAAATCAAGGTAATCATTTCACCTAGAACTCTCACGCAGGGTATAGACATAGGTTTGATCGCGAGGGTTGTCCATGTAGGTCTCCCAGATGACGTAAGAGAGTTTCGCCAGAGGAATGGGAGGAAGGGCAGACGAGAAACAATACCTTATACTGAGACAGTTATTTTCCCTGGCTCAAGATGGGATAGAGAGCTATTGAGTCGAGGCGTAGATGTCTTGAGAGAGTGGATTGACAGCCCACCGGAGATCACCCTTGTAAACCCTGATAATAGGTATGGCTTCCTATTCTACTCGCTTTTCAAGGTAAAAAGTGGTCAAAGGCTGAACCAAAGTGAGGCTGAATTTCTAGAAAAACTTGGACTCTACCTTAAAGGGCAGTTAACAAAGAAGGGTGAACGCACATGGTACAATATCAATTTTTACGAGTTTGCTCCTCCCTACGGTATTAAACGTGTATACGTTGACGAAGAGAGCGAGAAATTCCTGGAGGATATATCTTTCTCAGACCTAGTCGAGAAGTTCCAAGTTGGTTGTATAGACTACTCTTCCGACGGCGTGGTAACGTCTATTCAAAAGGGTGGAGAAGCCGGAAGAGCTGTCCGAAAAGTCGTCGTGCAGCCACTTAGCGAGAATATCCTCTACAGATTCGAACCCTTCACCTATGCAATAGAAGAGTATAAGAAAATAAAGGCTAAGTGGGGTGAAAGGGCTAGCCTCTTCTACGATTATTTGAGGGGGAGGCTCCTCAGCGAAGCTATAAGCAACGTGATACCGCCCACAAGCGGTTTTGGAATGTACCACAAGTATCCGTGGAAAACGGTGTGGATAGTAGAGCGGGAGCACGGGAGGCCCGTCGAGACAGAGGCTGGGACGATAATAGTGAAAGATAGGAGGGTTGTCGAGATACCAGCCCTTACAGCCGGTAAGTATCAGGACTACACTTATGGCCGGTTAATCGAGCTAGACCATGGTGAGGATCTTCGGCGGATAAGGCTGGGGCTAGCATTCCTTATGGTTTTCCTTCGAGAGAAGTACAGGCTTCCCCTTTTTACTTTCTCCTATTCGCTTTCAAGCCTAGGAGGCAGGAAAACACTCGTCTTGTGGGAGGAGGAGTGTGCAGGACTAGTCGAGAAAATGGATTGGGGCGAGATATATCGCGAGCTAGAGCTATTCACTCCTAGCCAGCTAAGCGAGGTTCTCTTGCTAGCTAGGGACGAGGAGGCACATATAGAATGGATTGGACTTGGTGGTCGGTGGAACGTAGCGAAGGAGCTTGCAAAAAAGGTTGTCGGGTACATATTGCTCTCTGACAAGATCGCTATATCTCTGAAGGGCAAGGAGTTATACGTGCCGAAGCCTGGAAAGCACCTTAAGCTAGCATCCTTGGATTTGCTCCTTGTCCCACTCGACGAGAAGGGTGACATCGTATACGGCTATCTAGCCTTCTTCAACGGTGAAGAGGTTATAGTTGAGAAGATAACGAAAGAGTTTTACACGGTGCAAGGTGAGGGAGAGGTGGTGCGAAGACTGCAGGATTCATTGAACAACGGCTTCAAAATACTGGTGTTCGATATTGAGAGGCTCAGGGAGGAAATGCACATGCTCGGATTGACATACCACGCTGCGCTTCTAAGCGGTCTAATACAGATGAAACTGGTCAAGGATACAAGGAAAACTGCAGAGCAGTACCTGGGTGTAGAGGTTACGGGTCTCGAGCATGTGATAAGCAACCTTCCAGAAAACGTCAAGGCGAAGCTTGGCATAAACAGCTCGGTTAGTCTAGCTGACGTTGAGAGAGAACTAGCTAACAGTAGAAACTGGCTGGGTAAGAGGCTTTACAGGGATCACTCTAGAGGCACCCGCTTCCTAGATGATGCTTCCATAGCCTTAGCCGATTCCTATGTGAGAACTATCTACCTCCTTGGACTTATCTTGGAGGAGGAAAAGAGGAGCACAGAGAACATGGAGCAGAATAACTAAGTATTAAAACGAGACTCTTATCTTGTCTTTGTGCATGTATGACTGGTCGTAAAACCAAAATCATTGCAACCATCGGTCCGTCATCCTGGTCAGAGGATATCCTAAAAAGGCTATTTCTAGAGGGAGTTGAGGGGTTCCGTTTCAATTTTTCGCATGCGGATTACGAGGTATTTCGGGGTATAGCGGCGAAACTTAGAAGTCTTGAGACCCCGCAGAGACCCGTAACGCTGATAGCGGATCTTCAGGGACCCGTCGTTCGACTTGGAGGCTTCGACCCGATCCAGGTTCATCCGGGAGACAAGGTCACTTTTGTACAGGGAGAGAGATCCTCAGAAGGAATCCCTATCCCTCTCAGGACACTATTCGAATTAGCCTCACAAGGGGATCTCCTATACGTTGAAGGTGGCAGGCTTGCTTTCCAGGTGCTTTTTAATGACGGTGAAAAGATTCAGGCAGAATCTCTACTTGAGGGTGAGTTGAAGCCCAAGAAGACCATTACCATTAAAGGCAAGGAGTATCCACTCCCATCATTGACGGAGAAAGACGTCGGTGACGTCAAGTTTGCTGTGGAAAACGGGTTCGACGCCATAGCCTTGAGCTTCGTACGTCACGAGGGAGACATAAGGAGGTTACGAGAATTATTATACGATCTAAAAGCGGAGGACGTGAAAATAATCGCGAAGATAGAAACTAGGAGTTCAGTTGAAAACCTAGAGCCCATTCTCGAGCATAGCGATATGGTCTTAGTCGCGCGGGGCGACCTTGCAAACTTCTACAACTTAGAAGAAATATATCGGGTACAGGAAGATATCCTGCGGAAAGCCCGACTTAAGGGAAAACCAAGCATTGTGGCAACCCAGTTACTCGAGTCTATGATAAACAACCCTGTTCCCACACGCTCGGAGGTGGTGGACGTGATAACAGCGGTGAAGATGGATGCAGATGCCTTGATGCTCGCCGGGGAAACGGCAGCGGGCAAGTACCCTGTCGTGGCAGTGTCCTGGCTTAAGAGGATTATCGTGGAGGCGGAAAAACTCGAAAAAGGACAGTTAGCAGACTATGAGCCTCAAGACCACTTTGAAGCTATAGCTAAGGGAGTGGCTCTGCTCTCCAATATCATTGGAGGCAAAATCCTCGCTTTTTCAGAGAGAGGTAACACGGCTAGAAGACTGGCAAAGTTCAGGCCTTCCGCTGAGATGATAGTCTACACAAACTGGCCTCCCACTGCAAGATATATCAACTTATTAAAGGGTGTGAGAGCTGTATACGAGCCCTCCCTAAACAAGCACTCGCCATCTCTTTTCTCAGAGTTACTCGACAAAGCCGTGAAGATGGGGTTCGTATCCGTAGGCGATATAGTAGTCTTCACGGCTGGGCGTAGAAGAGGGTCAACGGACCTAATCAGCGTGGAACGCGTGCAAGTCTAGAGAACGATTAGTCACAGATAGATGGGTGTTTGCCCTCCCCAAGAGCCCTCGCCTCGTCTTCTTCAAGTTCGTGTAGGATGTAGTGAATCTCTTCCTGGGATATAACCACCTTGCCGTTTTCAACGGGATAGGCGTATGGCAGGTAAACTTCGAAGTGTCTTTTCTTGAGAGTTAAGCCCACCTGTACCGGAATTGAATTTAAGGGTCTCCCAAGCGATACCATTCTAGCCATATATATCGCTCCGTCTATTGTATACTGACCGCTACCTATGTTCCTGAACAGTACCCCACCACTCGCTCTTTCCGAAATCTCCTTTCTTGTACGTCCCCGTGGGGGATGATCCCCCATAATGCCTCCTACGACTATGATGGTATTCGAAGAAAAGTCAGTGGGTCTAAGCTCTTCTGTTCCTGAAGGATCAAGTATGATAATATTAAAGTCCCTCTTTAGCTCTTCAAGCTTGTCTAAGAAACTCTGGCTCTCAACACGTGAGGCAATGGAGAAAAGCTTCTCCCTCTCACACTCCTTCTTTACGTTAAAGACCCATAGGCTCTCGCGCCCAACTATCTTGGACGCGTGTGAAAGCTCTATGAACATCCACTTGCTTATGAATGGCTCTACAACCTCAACCGTAAAGATGGGGGACGCATACACCATCAGCGGGGTTCGACTCTTCACTAGTCCGCCCTTACAAGGCTCGTCATCTGGAGCATTCATATTATTTCAAGCTCTGTTATAAAGTATTTTTTATTCAGTGAGGGAAGCTTTACTGAGAGCCAGGCCTTGACCTCGGCTCCAAGATGCTTCTCCATAACGACTAGAGCTCTTTTCCCGCCAAGGGAGTCCTCGCTGATCGTTACCGTGACTGGGAGCCTCGAGATTTCTTTCTCAATACCCTTCTTATAGAGAGAATACGGGAAGTTAAAGTAGACATTTTTCTCGTCCTCGACAATAAGTATTTCCTCCTCCATCAGGGGCCAGTTAGGTAGATTCTCCATATTCCCCAGGGTATACCTATTCCAACTGACCATATTTAAAAAACGTTTAAGAAAAACGGCCAATACCCTATTATTTGTGGGCACTCAAACAGTTGAGGCAGATGTAGCAGAGGCTCGTCTTAGGGCAGTAGAAGAGGCGTTAAAACTCGTCAAGGACGGGATGCTGATAGGGCTTGGCAGCGGCACAACGCTCAGGCTCTTTATCGAGAAGCTTGCGGAGAAGGTTAGAAGAGAAAGGCTCGAGATATACTTCGTTGCAACCTCTTACGACACGAGTTTAACGGCGTCGAAGCTGGGATTAACAGAGAGACCTTTGCTAGACGAGTCACCCGAGATAGCATTCGACGGGGCGGACTACGTGTTCCCTGATAAATGGGTGGTGAAGGGTCTTGGAGGCGCTCTTTTCCGGGAAAAGATAGTGGACTACTTCTCCAGGGAGTACATAATCATAGCAGACTGGAAAAAGCTAAGAGAAAGGCCTACAGGCATCCCAATACCCGTTGAAGCCCACCCCTTCGCCGCCCAAAAAGTGGTATCGGCTCTAAAGTCCATGCCAGGCGTCATCCAGGCCTCCATCAGGATCTCAGGTAGTGGGAAGCTGGGACCAATAATCACTGACAACGGCAACTTCATAATCGACGCGGTGTTCCGGGAGGTTGAAAACCCGGAAACATTGGAAAAAGAGCTGATGACGATTCCCGGAGTAGTTTCAAACGGGGTATTCGCGCTCAAGAGACCCTCAAAGGTGTTAATAGGATATCCCGAAAAAGTTTCCGTAATCGTATAATTGTATACATGTCTGGAATTTGGGGAAAGAAATCTTTCATGTTTTCTCCTGTAGTTTGATTGGAATTTTTTGTTCAGGCCACTTCCACTCCTTCTTGTCCCGATCGAGCATTTCCCAGAGTCTAGGAACATCAGTGTATAGATCTAGCTTCATGTAGGATATGCCATATGGTGCCTCAACGTTATATGTCTGCGGTATCTCTAAGAACAGGGGATGATAACCGCAGAGAGGCTGACCCATATATATTGCATGATTCTCGCCGATAAAAGACATTCCATGTCCAGGAAGTAACGCTAATGCCTTTGCTACTCTCTCTGACTCGATACCTTTTAGATAATAAACAATGAATGGAGCCTCCATTGTACTTTCAAGCTTAAAGTAGGTTGTATAACGCCAACCCGGCTGGAAGTGTGCCCTGTAGTGATAGCTGAGCACCTGTTTTGATGGCGATTCGACTCCTCTGATTTTAGAGAAAATATCTGAGGGTCTAGTAAAGGGACCATATAAGAGTTTCCCCCATAATAGTATAAGGTCGTATTCATCGGGCATGCTTAGGGGCTTCGCTCTTGTCCTGGGTGGCACGTATTCAGCTGATCTATCTACGAGTTTCTCAAAATCTTTAGGCGTAACAGCTTCAAGTTCAGGATTAGGAAGCCATGCAATATACTCTTTACTAGTGAACCATTCAGAAACATCAACTTCTTCCCTTAAGGTTTCCATGTATTTGTCGACAAGTCGCTTTGGAATATAACTCATTATAAGCGTGCCAGATCCTTGCTCTGAAATTAGGGTTCTTAGACCTGTGGTTCCGAAGGGTACATGTCTAGGTACCCTCCCTTCTTGATCTAGTACTATAACTCGTGTAAGACCCCAAAAACTGTCATCAGTTATAACTCTAAATACTCCTTGTGTGGATAATTCTTTTAGTAAGCGTCTTACAGCTGTGTGCGATACTCCAGCGTTCCTGGCTAATTCGCGGAGGGTTCTAGAGTGTGGTATAGCATAGAGTAATTTTTTAACGTCAATTCTACTCCTCATAGAACGTTCAAAAATCAAAAGAAAAACAATAATTTAAACTTTAGCCAGATACGTATGGAGTCGGATAAGGATCCCTTTTCGGATCCGCAAGCCCGATTGCCGCATTCACCAAGAGTATGAGCAGCGGTATGAGTATGGCTGGATTCTTTAGCTGTTCTAGGACCAGTCTAATTTTGGTGTCCATGTTGGTCGTGATATATTGGCATAGGGTGTACTATAATTGTTTTTATTTTGGAATTTTATAAAAGGATTTTGTATTCCAATATCAAAAATTTATCTAGATGTAGTTTTATCGTTTACGCATGGGAGATGATCTCAAAATTGATATTTAAATACAATTTTTTTGATACGATTTATGATATTTTCTCATATTGTAGGAGGGCATTCTATTTTTACTTTGGAACTTGGATATTTATATAATTGGTGGAGTGTCAATAAGGGAAATTGTTTCCATGTGCTATGTGAAATACGTTGGGTTCCTGGTTTCCTTGGAGGGGTTGTGGGGTAAGGAGGGTGTAGATAGACTTAAAAATTGGGAGGTTATTTGGCTTCGGATTGTATATGCCAGTTGAATACGATGAGGAGCTTGTGGGAGAGCTCACAAAGATGTTTGCACAGTTGAGGAATCCTGTGACGATAAGGTACTTTAGGGATCCTGAAGCAGAGTGTATGTATTGTGAGGATACGGAGCAGATCCTGGAGCTTATCACTAAGACGTCAGGCGGGAAAGTTAGAATTGTTAAGCATACGAGTATGGATCCTGAGGCTAAGAAGTATAACATCCCGATGTTCCCGGCTATCCTGATTCATGGCGTTGACGAGTGGAATGTTCGGTATTTTGGGATTCCAGCAGGCTATGAGTTTGGCGCCTTTGTAGAGGATATTATTGATGCTTCCACTGGGCAACCCGAGGTTGACCCGAAGCTAGCAGAGCTTCTCAACAAATATGTTACGCAGCCTACGCGTATTATGATCTTTGTAACTCCAACCTGCCCCTATTGTCCGTTGGCCGTGAGGGCTTCTCATAGGTTTGCCATGATAAACAAGAATATCTACGGCGATATGATTGAGGCGCTGGAGTTCAGCGAGCTTGCAGACCAGTACGGTGTCTACGCGGTGCCAAAAAATGTAATACAAGTAAACGGCGTGGACAGGGTTGAATTCGAGGGAGCTGCCCCGGATCACTACTTTGTCGCAAAGATACTTGAGGCTTACCAGGTGGAGCTGCCTGCAGAGCTACGTGAGGCTATAGTTGGGATCACGACAGAAGAATCTGTTGTGGATGTAGAAGAACACGAGCACCACCATCACCACCACCATCATGAGCATCATCATGAGCACTACTAGATTTATCGAGAGCATAAAACCTTGAGACATTCTTCTCCTTCTTTTATTCTAAGAATTCGCGGTTGAGTATTGGAATCGATGAGGAGGAAATAGATGTGCTAAGATAAACTTTCTCTGGAGAGACGGGTCTAAAGAGGAGGTAAGGTTTTTATTCTCTTCCCAGTTGAAGATACGATTTTATGAGTAGTGGACTCCCTAAAGTCTACGACTTCAAGGCTGTCGAGAGTAAATGGCAGAGGTATTGGGAGGAGAAAGGGATCTATAAGTTCAACCGTGAGGATAGAACTAGGCCCACATATAGCATCGATACGCCTCCCCCCTACCCAAGCGGAGAGCTTCACGTTGGTAACGCGTTGAACTTCTCTTACATCGATTTTGTGGCCAGATACAAGAGGAAACAAGGGTACAACGTCTTCTTTCCGCAAGGGTGGGATTGTCATGGTCTGCCCACGGAGGTTCGTGTCGAGAGGATCACAGGTAAGAGGAAGAGCGAGTTTGAGCCTCAGGAGTTCATAGCTTTGTGCAAGAAGTATACCCTGGAATGGATCGACTCGATGCGTCGGGCCCTGAAGGGCCTGGGAATGAGTATCGATTGGTCGACGGAGTATATGACCATGGATCCCGACTATTGGAGGAGGACGCAGCTGAGCTTTGTGGAGATGTATAAGAAGGGATTGATCTATAGGGGAGAACACCCTGTTATATGGTGTCCCCGCTGTGAGACCGCGATAGCTGAAGCGGAGGTAGAGTATGTTGAGACTAATAGGCCTCTCTATTATTTCAAGTTCAAGGTCAAGGAGAGCGGGGAGGATCTAGTAATCGCCTCCACGCGTCCAGAGCTCCTGGCCTCCTGCGTTGCGGTTGCTGTAAATCCAAAGGATCAACGCTATGAGAAGATTGTAGGACTTCACGCTATCGTACCCATATATGAACGTGAGGTTCCCATAATAGCAGATGACGCTGTTGATCCCAGCTTTGGCACAGGTGCAGTCATGGTGTGTACCTATGGAGACAAGACAGATGTCAAGTGGCAGGTCAAGTATTCGCTTCCAGTAATTATCTCTATTACCGATAACGGGAGGATGAATGAGAATGCCGGTCCTCTAAAGGGGCTCACAATTGAGGAGGCACGTAAAAAAATCGTTGAACTATTGAAAGAGAAGAATCTCCTCGTAAAGGTCGAAAACACCCGCTCAACGGTCGGGACGTGCTGGCGTTGCCATACTCCCGTGGAGATTATTCCGAAGAAACAATGGTTTGTAAAGTCCACCGCGTTAAACAGCGCAGTACTCGAGGAGGCAAAAAGAATCCAGTGGGTGCCCCCCTACATGTATAAAAGGCTTGAATCATGGGTCTTAAGCCTTGACTGGGACTGGGTGATTTCACGTCAAAGGTTGTTTGCAACCCCGATACCAGTTTACTACTGCAAGGATTGTGGTTATGAGATGGTGGTCGAGCCGGAACACCTACCGATAGACCCCAGGTTTGACAAGCCCCCCGTCGAAAAGTGTCCGAGATGCGGTTCTAGAAATATTGTTGGGGAAAAGGACGTCATGGACACGTGGATGGACTCCAGCATAACTGCAGCTGTTCACGCTGGTTGGCCTGATAAATTCGATCTTCGCTTATTTCCTTCGGATCTTCAGCCAAACGGTTACGATATCATAAGAACATGGGACTATTATCTCCTATTGAGGGGAATTGCATTATTCGGGAAACCTCAGTTCAAGACTGCCCTCATTAACGGTATGGTTAGAGGAACGGACGGTAGAATGATGCATAAGAGTTACGGTAACTACGTTGCGGTCAGTGATGTTCTCGAAAAGTACGGCGCCGACAGCTTTAGGCTTTGGGTTGCTATGGCCGCTTCAACTGGGCAGGATGTAAGATTCTCCTGGGAAGGAGTAGACTATGCGCATCGCTTTCTCGTCAAGCTGTGGAACGCTTCAAGGTTGCTCTACAATTACCTAACGAATTATATGCTTCAAGCCGAAGACATGGCGTTTACAAGAAGCGTTGACCACTGGATGCTCGGGGAAGCAGCTAAAATGGTAGAAACTGCCAGGGAGGCTCTTGAAAACTTTGATTTCCAAAAGGCTTCCCAAGTTGTTGTCGAGACGATGTGGCATGAGTTCTGCGATCATTACCTCGAAGCGATTAAATACAGGTTATCAAGGGGTGATAGGGGAGCTTTGTATACCTCCTACATTGTCCTCCTTTCGGCACTAAACATACTCTCTGTTTTCGCACCTCACATAAGCGAGGAGATATTTGACGTCCTATTTAGATCCAAGGAGGGTCATGCTAGTATAACTACCGCTCCATGGCCCGAGAAGCCGATCTTCGACGAGAAAAAATCCCAGATAGGTGCCATGATTATAGCCACTATCGCGGAAGCTAGGAGGGCAAAACACGATGCTCGTATATCCCTGGGAGCCCCGATGAAATCCATTCACGTCCACTCTGAAAAACACTTTGAAATCCTTGGCGAATTTATAGAGGATTTGAAGGGTACCCTTAAGGCCGAGAATGTCATATTACACCGCGACAACTCGGGGAGCCGCAAGGTCCCTGAGTTCCCAGATATTTCAATAGACATAGAGCCCTGACTTAGCGAGGAATAAATTAATCTGTCCCAGCCTTCTCTTAACACATATGCTGGATACACCCAGGTATCTGGGCAAACTACCTCATCTCTCGGTAGGTGTACGACTTCCCGAAGTGTTTCTCGAGGGAATAATGAGTGGGTTCAAGACCGGCAACAGCGCAGGAGGGGTAATGCTTTCTTACCATCGGGAAACAGCGCCCGAATATGTTATAAATGCTCCTCCAGGGGACTTCGAGCTGACAAGGGGTCATACAGGTACAAGTATAAGGCACTACATAGAAGCCTCCGTAGCGAAAGCTAAGGAAAAAGGCGTTGTCGTGGAAGTAGAGGCAGACCATGTGTCGGTTTCTGTCTCGAGCGAGGCGGTGAAGAGGATCTCAGGTGGTGGCACGCACAGAGTGCTTAGCGAGGAAGAGGTGAGGAGTGCTCTAAAATACATTGAGGACGAGATCAGGGAGGCTGTGTCGACGAGAAACATTTACTTTTATACTATAGACACTTGTGACCTCATCGATTACTCGTCAGAGAAGATCGCTGTGGATGAGCTACGAACAGTGTTCAAGGACCTCTATCCAGCCAGCCTAATAGAGCGTTACAAGGACATAAACGTGGTGGTCAATGGAACCAGGATAAGGTTTGACGAGGAAAAAGTGATGCGCTTATCGCTAAAACTTATGAGGAGCATCGATGTCTCAGAAAGGATTTACAGGATAATAAAGGAAATGACTCCCTGGCCCTTCGGCATCGAAATAGCTTTTGACGAGACCCCGGTTACGTCTGACCCCCATGAGTTATTTTTCGTGCTAAACGAGTTGAGGACGAGAGGCATACCTGTAGACTTTATAGCCCCTAACGTCGGGTTTCAAAAAAGAGAGGACTTTACAGGAGACCTTGAGACATTACACTCGCGTGTCAAAACACTTCACGAGGTAGCTTCCTTTTTTGGATCTTTACTCTCTTTCCATAGCGGTAGCGGGAGTTCACCCTACTCTATGAAGGGAAAAGGAGTTCACGATATAATAAGGAGGGCTGCAGGAGGGCTATTCAAGTACAAGATATCAGGCGTATACTTCGAGCTTCTAATGCAGTTGATGTCAAGGAGCGATATTCCAAGCGTTAGACGCCTTTACGAAGAGATATATGACGCGGTAATAGAGCTTCTGGAGGATCAGGTTAAGAGGAAGGGCGAGCTGTACGACGAGGTTCTGGTGAAAAGGCTGGAGGAACATCGTAAAAAGAGCTTGAACGGATATGTAAGAGATTCTGAAAGCCCCGTGTTCCGTTACTACTCGTTTTTAGCTTTAAACATTAGGAGGAATGGAGAGAGATATCTTAGGAATGCCATTGTAGAATTATATTTAGAGGATAAGGGGTTCAGAGAACAGGTAGACAGAGAAATCTCAGCTCTCACGGTAGCCTTTCTTGACAGCTTGGGTTTTCGCGGCAATGTGAGATTACTCCGTTGAATATATAAAATACCCACTAAAGAATTGATACTTATGAGGGGGAAAAGCAGGGATTGCTCTTCATTATGTGAGGAACTAGTAGAGGAGTGTCAACGTAAATGTGACAAAGAGGTATCTGAGTGTATGGAGGACTGCGCAGGCCTGGAGGATGAGAGCTGTTTAGATGTGTGTGAAGAAACTTGTGAAAGAATGAGTAAGGCTTGCATTGATTTTTGCAAGAATGTTGAGAATAAGTGTCAGGAGCTTTGTGAAGAAGTAGAGGAGTAAATTCTGAAAAAGCTCAGTAGCGACGGCCCCAGTCACGATACAACTCCAATCGGGTTCAAGTCATCATAGCGTCTTGAATACTCGCGTAAACCTATTAAACTTGCCGTGGGATTATGTTAGGCTAAGCCTCTTATCTTAGCAAAATATACCTGTCCAGCCGATATACCGCCATCCCCGGGTGGGAGCTTTCGGGGGAGAAAAACCCTGTCGGATCCGAAGACGTGTTTAACCCCTTTGAGGATCACTGAGTTTACAGCTGCTCCACCTGAGACGTATATCTCCCTAGCACCATTCTCGTGAGCGATCTCAGCAAGGGACCTGCCTATCTCGAATTGGATTGTGTAAGCTATATCTCTTGTAGCAGCATTGTTGAAGCGCCCGTTCAGCATGTAGTCGTAGAAGAAGGACTTCGTGTAGACTTCTCCGCCACCATGCTCAAGGCGATAGTCTAGCTTGCTGCCGCCCCAGCTGAACTCCTCAAGTGTTATGGCAGGCTCACCTTCATAGGTTCTCTCCCATGAGACTCCTAGTAGAGCAGAGACAGCATCCAGGAAACGACCGGCGCTTGAACACTTTATACTTGCTCCAGCCTGGTTAAAGGCTATTTTTAGCTCTTGTATGCCCCCGGGTACCCTTTTGTCTAGGTGGTTATAAGATGCAAGTCTCAAAAACTCTTGGAGATCTACATGTTCTGCTAAGACTCCAGCTATTATCCTGGCAGGATATAGTGTTGATCTATCTCCACCGGGTAAGGGGATGTATTCTAGTCTCCCCAGTCGCTCGTAGCTCCCGTCCTCCGAGATATAGATCACCTCGCCACCCCATATCATTCCATCGTCTCCGTAGCCTACTCCATCGATAGCTATTCCAAAGCCTTCTCGAGTACCTCTTTCCAGCAGCGCGGCGGCTATGTGTGCTACATGGTGCTGAACCTCATATAACTCTGCGCCTGCCTCTGCAACCAGTTGATCCGCGAGTTTCCTATTGAGGAAATAGGGATGCTTGTCCACTACAACTAGGGATTCTGGCAAGCGAATCGAGTACGTCTCTACTAGAAATTTAAGGGATTCATGCAAGAAGTTTAGTGTTTCCATATTCTCAAGATCACCTATGTGCTGTGTGGGGATAATGTATCGCTCTAATCCCAACGCGCCTGTATTGTTGAGCATCGCTCCCAAGCCTATTACGGGTCTCCTGTATTCATTCGGTGCTCTTATCCACCTGGGCGCAAACCCTCTAGATCTTCTTAGAAACAAAGGCTCTCCGTCGCTTAGTCTTATAACGCTGTCGTCAACCCTGTTTACAATCTCACGGTTATGTAGAAGGAAGTAGTCTGCAACGTTTTTTAACTTGAGTAATGCCTCCTCATTATCCTTTATTATGGGCTCCCCGCTCTCATTGCCACTCGTCATAACTGCAAACTTGTCCACGGTGGCTTCGAGAAGTAGATAGTGGAGAGGAGTATAAGCAAGCATGACACCGACTGTCTTCAACCCTGGAGAGACTTGGTCAGAGACTTCGCGTGTCTTCGGAAGAATCACTATTGGACGCGCGGGGCTCAGCAGTAATTTTTCAGCAGCTTCGTCTACTACAGCTATTCTCCTGGCAACGCTTGTGTCCCTTGCCATTACAGCGAAAGGTTTCCTACCCCTTTTCTTGCGACTCCTTAGCTTCAAGAGTACTTCGTCATCCGTGGCTTTGACTGCCAGATGAAAGCCTCCGATCCCCTTGACGGCTACGATATAGCCTTCATCAACAAGCTTCGCTGCCTCAACCAAGGGGTCGCTGACCCGTAAGGGTGCTCCCTCACGATCCACGAGATAGATTTGCGGGCCACATGTAGGGCACGAGATTCCCTGGATGTGGAAGCGCCTAGTGTTTCCAGGGTCTGTATATTCCTCGCGACACTTATAGCATAGTGGAAAAGAGCTCATAGAGGTGTTTTCACGATCATAGGGAATCCTCTTTATAATTGTGAAACGAGGACCGCACCAGGCACAGCTGTGGAACGGGTACCGGTACCAGCGTGAAGAAGGGTCGAGTATCTCACGTCTGCAATCATCGCACATCCCGAGATCAGGGGGAATCATGGATATCTTTGTAAGCACCTTGCCGCTCTTCCTGATCTCAAAGCTAGGATATCCTCTAGGTACAACCTCCTCTACTTGTATCTCTTCTATTTCAGCCGAGGGGGGTGTCTCACGGCGTAATACTTCGGGGAATTTCTCTACTAGGACGGGGTCACCTTCAACCCATATCTCTACCTCGGACCCGCCCAGGTTCACTACATAGCCCCTTAAGCCTAACTTTGTTGCTATCCTGTACACGTGGGGGCGGAAGCCAACCCCTTGGACTATTCCCGAGACATGGAGTCTAATGGCCTTGAGGCTCATTTCTTCAGTAAAGCATTTACATTGGAATAAAAATAATATTGTCAATGTTCGAACACGAGTACGCCTATAAAGTTGCGGTAATGCTGTCCAGCAAGCCACGCTTCACTGGAACTCCAGGAGAGGAGGAAGCTAGACGGCTCATCGTCTCAGAGCTTGAGAAGAGTGGTTATTCCCCTAAGATGGAGGAGTTCTCGACAAAGGTATACGAGGTGAATAATGTCGACTTGAGGGTTAGAGAACCTTTCAACGAGGAGATCCCTGCTAGTCCTCTTGGTTTTAGCGGGGAAACGAGCGGTGTGGAGGCAGATTTACACTATATAGAGAACTCTGATAGAGTGCTCATCCCGGGAAGCGGTAACTGGATTGGGCTTGCCGTTGGAAGACCCCCAGCAGAACAGTGGAAGTTCCTGGCTAAAAGAGCCTCAGGACTAATAATAGCGGAGGGGACGCCCTACAGAAGCCTTAGCCACGTAGCTGTCCCGTGGGAGTGGAGGGAAAAATTCGGAAGCCTCCCCGCTGTGTACGTGAGTTATTGGAATGCAGTACGCCTGCTCAAGGCTAAGAAAGTCCACCTTGTGCTGGAGCAAGAATATAGAGACGTTAATAGCTATAATATTATAGCCGAGAAAAGCGGTTCAAAGTACCCAGAAGACGTTATACTCGTCACGGCACACTATGATAGTGTTAAAAATGTCCCCGGAGCGACAGACAACGCCGGTGGCACCGCGCTAGTGGTCGCACTCGCCTCCGCCCTCAGCAAGCTTGGCCTCAAAAGAACTATTAGATTTGTTCTGTTCTCTGGTGAAGAACTCGGCCTCAGAGGATCCCTAGCTTACGTAGAGAAACACAAGGACGAGTTAAAAAACATCTCCCTTGTAGTTAACTTGGATGTCCATGGAGGCGTTCTAGGCTCCTCTGCTTCAATTGTGAGTGGCTCGAAATCGCTTCGAAACTATGTGGAGGCTAAGGCAAAGGAGATCGGGGTAAACTTGTCAGTCTCAGAGGATGTTATGAGTAGCGACAGTACATCCTTCGTATGGAGGGGAGTGCCCGCAGTGAACTTCTTTAGATCGAGCGGTAGCGGAGCTGACATACATACCGAGAAGGATTCATTAGAACATCTACATCCAATAGCGTTTCAGCTGATCGGCCATCTCGTCTTCAAATTTATCGTGGACATCGCAAACTCCGAGGATCTACCCTACGAGAAAGAGGTGCCTGAAGAAATAAAGAAGAAGGCAGACGAGTATTTCAAGAAGAGGCTTGCTCTTGTGGATTAGAAGCTGACCCCCTCTGGCTGGAGCACGCAGTTCTCTCTCGACGGTTTGAGTGCTAAATACTTCACGATCAGCTTGCCCCTGGTATGTCTTCTCTGTCTCCTATTCCTCTAGGAGGCCTTCGATCCTGCTTTGGAGTTCTTCCAGCTCTCTGAGCATCGCGTCCATGCTGTTGAGTGTTTTCCTGTATTCTGGGAGGATGTCCGCGTATGCTCTAAGGGAGGCGATGCGTGTGCGTCGAATGTTCACCTCCTCGAACGCCTCGCTTAGCGCCTGGTAAGCCCTCCCCGCGTGGTCAACCTGCCAGGCCTGCATAGCCCTGGACTCCCCCCGGGTTAACATTGAGGCCACCGGCGAGGGACAACGCCCGGCTGTAAGCCTCCAAGGCCTCCCTGTACTCCCTCTCGACCACCCTCGACGCGTAGACAGCCAGCCTCCCGGCGGCCTCGACGCTAGGAGGGTTGGAGACAGCCGTCCACAGGAGACTCTCAGCCTCCAGCCTAGCACCCTCCTCGCCCTCCACCGCAGAGACGAGAAGCACGGTGTAAGCGAGGTAGAGCTTATGCGCCTGCTAAGCAGTACCAATTGCCTAGCACTGGCACGCTTCACGGCGGGGAAAAGCACGCCAAATGAAAGAGCCCTCCTAGCACAGCTCAAGGCAAGGGAGGGGGGCAGGCTCACAAGGCTTGGAGAAGCATTACTAGAGCTGTGCAGGCAAGCATACGCTAAAAAGCATTAAACAGGAACATTAAAAAGGTAAACAATTAGTCTTTTTATACCTGAATAATAATATTAATCACACAGGCCGCCGCAAGGCCCTCAACCCCCGCGACGAGGGGGATGAGCGGGCACACGGCCTCGACGGCTACACAGTGCTTCCCCGAGAAAACTGGGGCACACACGCCCCTGCACTCTCGGGGAAAAGAAAGCAGGGCGGGAGAGGGGCACGCATGCCCGGCGCAGCAAATGCTATGGGCCGAAACCAGACCCCCTCAAAACATAAGCCTTTTTTTACCCTTCACTCCCGCCTTTAGTGGTGGCACCCCCTTGTGAGGGGGTGGAGGGTCCTGTGAGGGCCCCGCCGGCCCCGTGGGCCGCAGGGCCCGAGGGGCGCCCCCCGGAGTAGCCCGAGGCGAAACGGGGGCGCTGGGAAAGGCTTGTGTTTTGAGGGGGTTTGGCGGTCGCGGGGCGGGCGCTAGGGGCGCGCGCCCGCTACCCCTCACCGGGGTGCCCCCGGCCATCATGGGGGTGTCCGCCTAGAGGATCGCCCCAATAGCAGGCCGGCAGCCCGCCCCCAGGGCTCCGGCCACAGCCCCTGAAGCCCCCTGGGCGCGGCTAAGCCCACGCGGAGTTTGGAATGGGTGGGAGTGGGGGGTAAAGAGGGGGGTTGTCACTGGGGGCGGCTCCCGGGTGGGCTGCGTGGGCGCCGAGACGCGGGGGGCGTCCAGGCATGACGGGGCAGTGATACAGGGGGGAGGGGAGGGGTCTGGGGCAGGGTTCCCGGGTAACCACCCCTCGGGGGGCCCGGGCCTACAGGCCTGCGCCCCTTCACTGGGGCCCCGGGCAACAGTACAGGAGCCCGGGCTACGCTGTGACGCGTGGACGCTGGCCACGGTTGGCGGCTCCACGCCGAGGAACCCGGGCCCCCGAGAGGGGTGAGTAAGGGATGAGCAGGAAGAAAGAGAGCGGAATTGCGGTGGCCCCGCCCCTCCAGGGGGGTGGGGGTGGGGCGAAGTCCAGGGCTTCAAGGAGAAAGAGGACGAGGAGAACCAACATAGTTAAACTCGTTGTAGATAAGAACGTCCATGAGAGGCTCGTTGAACTAGCGGTTCATACGGCCAAGTGCTGGAACACAGTGAACTGGCTGCGAATGCAGCAGTTCAAGGAGAGGAGGAAGATAGACTTTACAAAGACGGAAAAAGAGGTCTACGAGAGATACAAGCACATATTAAAGGTTAATGCACAACAAGTTGCTAGGAAAAACGCTGAGGCTTGGAGGAGCTTCTTTGAGTTAGTTAGAGAGAAGAGGGAGGGGAAATTACCAAAGTGGTTCAAACCGAGACCTCCAGGATATTGGAAGGACGAAAACGGCGAGTACAGGCTGGCCGTCATCGTGAGGAACGACCGCTACGAGGTGGACGAGGAGGATAGAACCATCTACCTGAAGGACTTCAAGCTCTCGCTAGAGTTTAAGGGGAAACTCAAGTGGCATGGGAAACAAGGGAGGCTGGAGATAATCTACGACAAAACCAGGAGGAGTTGGTATGCATATATCCCAGTCGAAGTCAAAAATGTAGCTGAAAATAAAGGCGAACTGAGGGCTTCAGTAGATTTAGGGATCGTAAACCTGGCCACGGTTTACGTCGAGGACGGCACGTGGTACATCTTCAAGGGCGGTAGCGTGCTTTCTCTATATGAGTATTACAGCAAGAGGATAAGCGTAGTCCAGAAGGTTCTAGCTAGACATAAGCAAAAGGGGAGTAGGAAGCTGAAACTGCTTTACGACAAGAGGAGGAGGTTCTTGAAACACGCTCTGAACAGTATGGTGAGAAAGGTGATGGAGGAGCTACAAGGAAAGGGCGTGAGGGAAGTAGTCGTTGGCTACCCAAAGGAGATCGCAAGGAACCACGGCAATAAACTCACCGCGAACTTCTGGAACTACAACTACGTCATAAAACGTTTCGAGGAAATAGGGGAGGAACTAGGTATCAAGGTCGTCAAAGTGAGCGAGGCAAACACTTCCAAACTCTGTTCCTTGTGCGGGGAAGCCCACGAGGGTGGGCGTGTTAAACGTGGTTTGTTCAGGTGTCCCCGCACGGGGAAGGTCATAAACGCAGACCTAAACGGTGCTATTAATATCCTACATATCTCCCTACATATCCCCGAGTCCCTAGGATCTGGGAGCAGGGGGGAACTCCCCGTGAGGGATAGGGGTAATGGGCTGAAGACCCAGCCCGTGGTCTACCGCTGGACGAGTGGAGCGGGGTGGGTGCGTTGTGCACCCACTAGCAATGAAGCGGTGAAAATGAAGGCGGTAAACCACAAACCCATGATCCGTCCTGAGGGAACCCTCGCCCTTCAGGGCGGGGAGGAGGTCAGCTTTTTACGCCTGCACGCCAATAGCGCCTCAGACCACCTCTAAGGCTGTATGCATCTACTCCCATTTTTCTTAAGAGAAAAGCAGCTTCCCGGCTTAACCCTCCTTCATCACAAACAACAACGTATTTCTTCTCTTTACCTAGGCTGGTTACGTAGTCTTCGAGAGACCATATGTCTACGTTGATGCTTCCCGGGATTCTTCCAGACCTATACTTCTCTGGAGGTCTAACGTCGAGAACAACAGCATTACTAGGTATTTCGTCCACCTCTAACTCTTGGAAGTTAGTGCCGCAGCCCGCGTCAATAGGAGACGAGCTATGTAGGTCTATTATCTCGACATTATCCAATGACTTTTCAAGAACACTTACGTCGATCTTTGCCTCTTCTTCAAGGACTTCGTCTAGCCTAGCATGTGTTGTGGGATGGAAAGAGTAAACACCGCATATCTCTTTGACTTGGCTAGAGGCCTCATATGTCCCTATCTTGCGAGCCAACTCAACTATCTCGTCTTTGTCGTATGCTATTACGGGTCGTAGGACGATAAGGTCTGATGACTTATCTATCACGTTGAGATTAGCCAGAGTCTGAGAAGAAACCTGTCCAAGATTCTCGCCAGTTACTATCCCCTCAGCACCAGTCTTCAGGGCGATTCTGTTGGCGACTCTATACATAAGCCTCTTCAGGACAACCCCTATTAGCTCGGGCTTCACCTTTTGTTTAAGTTCGTGGACCACAGTTGTAAAGTCGACAATGTATAGTTTCGGATGATATCCATAGCACCAATTGTCAGCCAGCGTCTTAACAACCCGCAATACATAACATTTCGAGACCGGTCCCCCTAGGTTAAGATAGAGAAAATCCACTTCAGCGCCCCTCTTAAGCATCAACCAGGATGCTACAATCGAGTCAAAGCCTCCGGATACCAGGGATATTACCCTGCCCTCGCTTCCTACAGGTAATCCACCCCAAGCCTTGATAATTTCAGTGAAGAAATAGGCTTTGTTACCTCGAACCTCGACGTATGCTGTGACCTCAGGGTTCTCAAGGTCTACTTTTGAAGCATATTTGAGTAACCTCTCGCCGAGAAGCCTGTTGACATCTATCGAGCTAAACGTATGGGACCCTACGCGTCTTGTCCTTACGGCGAATCTCTTTCCTAGTACTTTCTCCTTGAAGTACTCCTCAGCAGTCGCAATTAAGTCTTCTAGGTCCTTGAACTCATACTCCACAGCTGGGGAAAGGGACTTTATTCCGAATACTCTCCTCAAGACGTCTATAGATTCATAGGGCCCATAGATATAAAAACGCCCGAACTTCTTCCTTAACTCCGCCTCAATACCCGCACGTCTCAGAGCATCCATTATGTTGCGCTTCAATAAGTTTTCAAAGTGTTTTCGCGTAGCAAGCCCTTTTATGGTCAGCTCACCCAGACGTATCAGGACAACTTTCTTGAGAGACATAGAAATATACCCCCTCTAGGAGTAACAATTTGTGCCCGAAATAGTTTTAGGTCTATGGGACTTCATAGGGTTGGTCATCGGAACCATTGCTTTGATTGTCGCGATAGTAATAATCGCCATAGAATACCATCACTGGCGGTTGAGACGTGAATTAAGAAAAGTGATAGTCAAGGCTTCCAAGTTACAGTGAAATGAGAATTAGGGCTATAAGAACGAGGAGCGCCGCAATCCCCTTTTTCAACGTGATCTCTTCGCCGAGAATTAACGCCGCTAATATGACGATAAAGAGAATACTGGACCTGTCCACAACTGCGACATTGACGGCTTTACCGTATTGTAACGCTACAAAGTAGAGCAACCATGAGAGAGCTCCTGCTACACCGCTCAAAATTATAAATAATATCTCTCTCGACGTAAGGCTTGATATAAGCGCCTTATCCCTAATGACAAGCATAAGGGAAACGGTAAATATCATCATCACGATGGATCTGAGGCCTGTAGCGACGACAGGGTCTACTCTGGACAAACCCATCTTGGCTAAAATCGTTGCTAGGGCAGCGAAAAATGCGTCGAGAAGTGCATAAATAAACCATGTGAGGTCGCTCATAGCTTGAAATGGAGATAATTCCGATATTTATTTGTTCCTAAAAAATAGGTTATTCAGATATTAGGATTCCTGAACCAGTTAGGAAAGTTAAAGATAAAATCATGTGAATCCTGGATAGTCTTGTGTCCATGCAGGACTACAAGTATGAAATTCCAGTGAAAAAGCTAGAAACGGCTATGAGTGTTGACAAGGAACTCGTAGAGCAGTTAAGCAAGGCTTTGTCAAAGAAGATGATAAGTCAAATGAAAAAGGAGGCCGTAGACTGCCCTGTATTGAATAAAACAGTGGCTTTTCTACAATGCTATGGATGTAAAAACTTTGTCAGAAGAGTTCGAGGCATAGTCTATTGTAGGGGTAACCCTTTATAAGCGTGTACGGGTTACACGCGTGAGCACAAGCAAATCTTTTGAGGATTTTTTAAAAGAGCTTCGCCCCCTCAGAAGAGACTCCTTAATTGAACTTCTGGACGATGTCACCACTATACTGAAGAGTGAAGAACAGTTGATCAAGATAGAAGCTCCAAGAATTCTGTTTGTGGGAGACACTCATGGAGACGTAGAGTCGAGTATTAAAGCCCTTAAAAGCGATGCAAACGTGAAGGTATTCCTAGGCGACTATGTTGATAGAGGTAAATTCCAAATCGAAAACATAGAACTATTACTCTTGGCAAAGAGAGAGTATCCCGACAAAGTGTTCCTACTGAGAGGGAATCACGAGTCAAGAGAGATGAACGAGGTTTACGGCTTCCTAAGAGAAATGCTAAACTATTACGATTACGAGGTGTACGAACTCATGCTTAAAGTCTTCTCGAACATGAGCGTTGCAGCCACCGTAAACAACGAGATCTTCGCTGTTCACGGCGGTATTGCAAAGGGGCTGTATAGTGCTAATCAGATCGAGAATCTACCCAAGAGTGAGCATAATATCGACGACGAGATCATTTTTCAGATGCTCTGGAATGACCCAAGCGAAGAAGTTGAGGACTTTGCACCGAGTCCCAGGGGGTGGGGGATATACCTTTATGGAAGAAAGCCTGTTGAGAGCTTCCTAGAGGAAAGTGGTCTAAAGTTCATAGTGAGAGCACATGAACCCTTCCCAGAAGGATACAAGATTTTCTTTGATGGTAAATTGATCAGTATATTTAGTTGTCGATTCTATCCTATAGAAAATCCTAGGGCACTGCTTGTTGAGAACAAGAAGAGGGAAATCCAAGACCTAGTATGAGCGATGATTGAAAATAGCTTGGAGTCAATAAGTGACTCTTAGCTTAAACTCGGCCTTCTTGCCAGGGTTCCAGTTGCTAACGGGTCTGTAGTAGCCTACTATCCTACTCCAGTGTTCTAATTCGGCGCTTCCGCAGTAAGGACAGCTGTCAACGTATCCTGTAACGCTTCTGCCACACTTCTTGCAAACTGTGATTGTTGGTGTTATACTGAAGTAGACTACTTTGGTGTTAGTTACTATTCGATAGATGAGGTTCTTTAAGGCCTTGGGATCTGGCTGCTCGTGGAGGAATAAATGCATCATGACTCCGCCGGTAAACTCTTTTTGAACCTCTCCCTCCCATATCGCTCTTTGGTATATTGGAACGTCAGCATAGTAGGGTACTATACTGTTGCTGTAGAAGGGACTTATACCGTCTGACGGTATTAGGAGCTCGCCTTTCTCATAGTCATCCTTGAACATCTCAATGTCAGCTTTAGCAAGTTTATAGCCTGTACTCTCTCCTGGAACCTCCTCGACATTGTAGAGATAACCATCACTTTCCTCGAATTCTTCTGCGAGCTTCCTTATCATTGAGACCATTTTCTTCTCTATCATTATGGCTTCCTCCATCTCCCTTGTAGAGCTTTCAAACCAGAGCTTCGGATTCCTCATGAAGTTAGCAGCGGCCTCGGGGAGACCTATAACTCCTATTGTGTTGAAGTGATGTCTCAAGTGTCCAAGGTATAACTTTGTCAGCGGCATAAGGCCAGCCTTCATAGTATCCTCATATCTTTTGCGCCACGCTAGCAGGACTTTTCGTGCACTTTCGCTGAGAGAAATTAATAATTCCTCGAATACGGTCCACTCTCCCTTGCTAAGGTGGGCAAGTCTAGGCAGGTTAAGGGTTACGACGCCTATACTTCCCGTTGCGTCTGGTAAGGCCCATATTCCGTAAGTTCTAGAGCTTTCCCTTGACTTAAGGAATTTTTCCAATGCTTCCTCCTGGCTCGCCTTGTCTAGCCTTAAGGTAAGGGAGCCGTTACCCTTTGAGACAACATGGTTCACGTCAATTGTTAGACGACAGCACATCGCGTAGAGGGCTTCAACGTTGCTTGAGTAGCCGTTAAGCAGGTATGCCGATCCCTTCTTTGCAAGAGTCTCAAATATTAAATCAGTGAGCCCGTCCCACCTTCGGTTATTCCAGTCAAAATTCTTTGTAAGCATCAAAGTCGGTATCGGGAAAGTAAATGGCTGTCCAATCGCGTCCCCTTCAGCGTACAACTGGAAGAGCGCCTTGTCGACCTTTATTGCTTCGTCTATATAATCTCCTAGGCTTCCACTCTTAATTCCCCCGATTATAGCCTCGCCCTCAAGCATATCCTTGCTTGTGTCCAAAACTAGTGTAATGTTTGTGAAAGGTGACTGGTAACCTGCACGTGCAGGATAGTTAAGTTCAAAAAGCATCCCCTGCAATATTTGTTTGATCCGTGTAAACTCAAGCGAATCCGCCTCAACAAAGGGTGCTACGTACAAGTCGAATGCACTTACAGCTTGGGCTCCGGTCCACTCCTGAGCCCCCATGAAGAAGAAATTAGTGAGGTGTGCCACGGCGGTGTCGAAATGTTTGGCGGGAGCCGAGACGATGGTGGGCGTCTTTAAACCAAGCTGTAATATTTTCTTAAAGCTCCAGCCAGCACAGTAGGGAATCCACAAGCTGTCAGGAAGCTTGTGAATGTGTAAATCCCCCCTATAATGCTGCTCGACGGCGACAGGAGGAATATATTTTTTAAGTACTTCTGGGGTCTCTACGAGCTTCTCGAAGAGATAGTTGCGAAAGTTACTATAGCTTACGTTGTGATTAGCATTCTCATGCTTCTCCCAATCCAGGTCTGAAAGATACTTTTTCTCAAGTCTAATTATTTCATCTTCATGTCTTAAAACGACTGGAGTAACCATGTGAGTCTAAAAGACCATGTCTCTTTGGATAATAATAAACGATAAGGGGTATAGATTGAAAGTTAATGTTTTTGGTTTTATCGCATCTTCTATTTTTAAATTAAATATAATACAAAAATATAAAGAAGAAAGGAATTCACGCATATAGATTCATCTCAGTTTTACTATTTTTGAAGTAAATTCCATTGTCATGTGTAAGTTTTTCGTATAGGTTATTTATTTCTAGTGTGACACTGAGGTGACAGAGATAAAAGGTATGACTGACAGATAAAGTTTATAACTTCCCTATGTTTCGGTAAGAGATAATTTAAACAAGAAAAATCAAAGCTAATACTGGAGCTTATATTTTTCCTAGAATGAGTATAGCCAGTAGAAGTCCGTACACAGCAATACCTTCAGCTAGACCTCCCATGATGAGCATCCATGTCGTCAACTCGGGTTTCTCGACTGCCGCCGCAAAGCCAGCAGTTGCAACGCTTCTTAACGCTATACCAGAGGCCACGGTGGATCCGGCAACAGCGATTGCTCCGGCTAGCAGGGCTATGGCATCAGCCATTTGTAACGTCTTTGCAGGGGCTTCTTGAGCTGGTTCTATACCCTTTGAGACCTTAATGACTGTCGATGCAAATACGCTAAGGGATACAGCAAGTATAACAATGTTAATCGCTAATAGTATTAACATCGCCTTTCTTACGTTCATAACAGAATTCCTCATACTAGACCATCTATAAAAATATTATTCGCTTACAGCCTGTGATAAGTAACCAATTGGTTTAAACTCAATGCCCTCACCTTTAAAGAACTTGGTCGAGAACTCATAATAGGTAAGCCTTAAGGCTTGAATGCCTACAGCTAGAGCCTCAATGCCTAAAACCAGGAAGTTTGCTACCAAGTAGCTTGCCAGGCTACCAACCATTAATGCCATGTTTTCGGCTAATATGCTGAAAGCCTCGTGGGCCATCGCAAAAGCCGCTAGTCGTATAAATGACAGAGAGTTCGCTGGAAATGCTATTATCATCTCGATAACTTCCGAAAGAGCGTGCATGAGTTTCTCTTTATGGTGTGAAGTTATAGTCTCGTATATTCCGAATGAAAGAACAATTATTAATGATAAGACTACTAGACTTAGGAGTAACGTTACATCCGGGGAAGCGAGTGCGGAGAAGCTAAAGTTGTTCAGAGCAAGCTTGTACGCTATGGCTACACCCGAAGAATAGAACAAGATGCCCATGCCACCCATTCCACTGAAAATCGCGCCTAGCGTGTCTCCGAAGCGCAGCAGATTCAAGACGTTGAGTGTCATTGCCAGTAGTAATTGTAGGACGCCGAACCATAGCGCTACTGCTATTATCTCATAAACATCATGAATCGGGCTGAGGATAGGGGTTGCAAGAGGTTTCAAGAAAAACATGAATCCATACATGGCTCCAAATATCATGCTTGAGATGCCTGCGAGGGTTGCTAATGCCCCGAGAGTGCCCGCCCCTTCACGGCTTATACCCAGTAAAGGATATTTGGTTTTCAGCATGAATAATCCGAAAACAAACAGGAGTAATCCTTGTCCAACATCTCCGAACATCATACCGTACATTATCGTGAAAAGTCCTGTGAAGATGATGGTTGGGTCGATTTCCCAATAACTTGGAGTACCACGCATCGAGGTAAGCCTGTAGAGGTATTTCTTTAGCCCCTTATTCTCGATGTAGGATGGTGCTTTTTCACTTCTCTTAACTTCGTCGAACTTTAGATACAAGAGCCTTGGAACCCTACTTGAAAGCTCTCGTCTAAGAGACTCTTGATATCTTACTGGTATGTATCCTTCAACATATGTTATTCTTCTTGTTCTAAACACTCTTATCTCGCTGAGAAGAGGTTGGGCTCGGTGCATGGCTTCAAGGGTTGTCTCATAGGAGAGATACTCACCTATCTTCTGCAGTATGTCTCTTAAGAGTATTTTTTGAGTAGCGAGTTTTGAGAGTATTACCTCGGAGGGAAGCTCAAGAATGTTGTTAACCTCTTCTTGTACTTGTTTAATATCCTCCACTACGCTATCAATACTCGTTAGTAAGTTTCTCAAGAACGTAAAACGATCTTCTGTCGGCAAAGGTTTAAGTTGAACGTGCTCGAATGCTTTCTTGTAAAGCTCGACTAGATTAAGGAATTCATCGTCGCCTAGTACCTCGCCTACCTTCTGTAAATCGACCTTGAAATGTATTAGAGTTGTCTTGAGGATTTTCGCTATAAGGGAATTCTTAACTGCTTGTTTCTTCTTATCGAGCTCCTGGAGAAGTGATTCTAGATCTGTTTTATCACA
The DNA here is from genome assembly GCF_000993805.1 of Thermofilum uzonense. Classification (NCBI taxonomy): domain Archaea; kingdom Thermoproteati; phylum Thermoproteota; class Thermoprotei; order Thermofilales; family Thermofilaceae; genus Infirmifilum; species Infirmifilum uzonense. The sequence continues at coordinate 1,566,729 of NZ_CP009961.1, read as the reverse complement.
CCTTGTTACATAGACAAGTGCATTATATTTTGATCTAAGAACTTCTGGAAAAGTTTCCTCCAGGGTCTCTGGGATTGTTAAAATACAGCCATAACCCCATTCAACACAACCTTTCTGGATTTCAGTTGCACCATAAAGATTTAAGGCTTGAGTTTCACACAGCTCTTTAAGACCTTCGTCACCGTATGAAACAACTATTCTAGCATTGTTGCTGCAAAACTCACTAAGATTTTTTGTTAAAGCCTCTTTAAGGATGCTCAGGCTACCTACGTATTTGTTGAGAAGTATTATGCTGTTTGAAATTGATTGGGGATCTCTACTAAATGGAGGTAGTCGTGTCAGCTTCTCAATTCTCTCTTTGGTAAAGACTTTTTCTTCTAGAACTGATTGTACAAGTTCACAGTACTCTTTTGCTACTTTTAAGCGAGGTAAAACTTTTGCGTTTTCCTTGCATTCCTTGTAGGCTAGTTGAAGAGAGGCATAAGTATATAGGATGTCAGCTAGGGCTTCCTTATTTTTTCTAAGCTCTTTTAAAGCCCTATAAGCATTACCTATTGCTTCTAGCCTAGAAGCTTTTTCAAACTCGAAGGCATCACGAAGAACATTTGCAACCTCCACTAGTAGATGATGCAACTCCCCACGGATCTCATTCTCCTCCTCATTAATCCTCTTTAAGACAATTTCAGGTTTGTCGTAAAACCACGAGGGCAGCTCTAAAGGTTTAGAGTATATTTTTTTAAACTCCTCTACTTTTTCTTTAAGGTCTCTCTTGTATATGAGAAGGAGGACGTGCTCATATTCAGATATCCTTCCTCGGCGAACGATTGCTCCTAAAGAGAGAAATGAGGATATCGCGTCGTGTAAATTCTCGTCAGTAACAATAATTAAATCAGTAACTAACCCTAGTTTCTCCTTGCCCATATCTTCAGGTGAGACGCCTACTTCATACAGCCTGTCAACAATTTTCCTTAGTTTCAAAAGCTGTTTATAATACTCGACCTTCTCCTCGATTTGCTTAAGGAGAATATCGTCTGGTCTCAAAACTTTTCTAGCGACGTCTAGCGCCTCATTCACATCGAGTGTCTGGGGAGATATTTTTCCTTCTAAAACGTCGACGAGCATAGGGGGGAGTACGCTCCTAGCCTCCATCGTGCTTTCAAGGTGGACAATTCCTACAGATGCAAGAGCGTCTAGGAGGTTTACCTCGTATTCTGATGGAACAGCTACCCTGAATTTGTTGAGAGGTTCAGGCGTAATCAAATTGATCCCGGTGATTAGAATCTAGGTTGCAAATATAAATAATTGTGTGTATTTCTAACTCCCAAAAACCTTTTTATATAATTCTTTATATAATTCAATTTTTATATTTTCCGCCAAGAAAGCTCTCGATATATCTTTCTAAAGAGTTTTTGCTTTTCAGAAATTCGCCGTATTTATACAAGGCCCATAATGCCTTAACCGCCCTTTCGGGTGTAGGATATGCTGGAATCCCGTTCTTGTCGAACTCTTTGCGCTCGAGGATCGCCGCCTCGCTCCAACCGGTATCTACGGCTACAACGGGTTTAGAATACTCTTTTGTTAGCCTTGAGAGTTCTTTGGCAAGTTCTACTGGGTCAGGTATTCCAGGAACTTGGTGTAAAGCTAGAATAGCTACCATGTCGACCTCTGAGCTCTCCAGTAATATCCTAGTGGCTTCTACGAACATTTCGCTAGAAGCCGAGCCTGTTAGGTCAACAGGATTAGATATTTGGGCAAACTCCGGTATTATACCATTCTTTTTCAATTCCTCAAGCTTTAAACGCGCCTCTAGTTTGAGCTCTGGAACCTGTAATCCAAGCATCTCTGCCATGTCTGTTGCCATAACGCCGGCTCCGCCGCCGTCAGTTACTATACCTACTCTTGGACCCCTGGGAGGGGGTTGGCTTGCAAATACCTTGGCGAAGTCAAAAAGCTCTTCTATGTCCTGGGCGCGTATAACGCCACTGCGCCTGAAGGCGGCCTCATAAATCTCATCTGATCCTGCAAGTGATGCTGTATGAGACGCGGCTGCCCTCTTACCGGCCTGGGTTCTCCCCGCCTTCATAGCGACTATTGGTTTCTTTAGTGAAACTTTTTCAGCTGTATCTACGAATTCTCTCCCCCTTTTGATGCTTTCAACATAAAGTAGAATAACCCTGGTCTTATCATCTTCGCCTAACTCTCTAATTAACTCAACCTCGTCTATGTCTGCCTTGTTTCCTATGCTGAAAAAGTATGACAAACCTATTCCTTCGCCGTGCATATAGTCTAATGCTGCCGTGCCGACTGCACCACTCTGCGAGATTAGGGCTACGTGGCCACGCGTGGGTCTAGGCGCGCTAAGTATCTCTCTACCATCCTTTAGTTTCTTAGTGTATGGGAGGAAAATCGTGTCTAGGCCGCTCCACGGGGAATATATGCCAACACAGTTTGGCCCTAGAATTCTGACTCCCTTGCTCCTGGCCTCCCTGACGAGTTCTTCTTCTAAATCCACACGGCCTATCTCGCTGAAACCAGAGGAAATAATTACGGCCGCTTTCACTCCTTGTTCGCCTAGTTCTCGAACAACAGCCGGAACTATCTTCGCTGGAACAACTATGATTGCAAGATCTGCCCCGCTGGGAACATCCTTTATGCTTTTATACACCTTATGTCCGAGGATTGAGTCAGCATTGGGATTAACCGGATAAATGGGTACGCGTAGAACCCCTTTTTCATAGTTTTCTAGAAGAATTTTGAATATCACGTGTCCAGGCTTGTCTTCCTCCCTAGAAGCGCCGACGAGTATTATTCCACTCGGCTCAAAGAACGGCTTAAGTTCATTGGGCAAATCCGACCCACCATGTTGAATTTCAAGACGACTAAATATTATTTATTATCGGTGTTGCTTATATCAACATAGTATTCTCAACAGGAGTTGAAACGGTCGATAAAAAGACTACACAAGAATTAGGTTTCTGAGAATAACTTCTTCTGGAAACCCTAGCTCTTTTCCAATGATGATTTTCTCCAGGTTTCTCGCCTCCAGGAAAGCGAGCGCATTATAGTAGTAGACGAAACCGATACTAACGGGGAACCTCAGGCTGATTTTTACCTCAATATCCTTTAAGAGGCTCATCTCAACGTTTTGCATAAGCTCTGTTGTCTTTAGGTTTTTCCAATCATCTGGAATGCCTGGTATTCTTACACGGAATCTTAGAGAACTTGCTAACTTGTAAATAATACTTGAATCGATTACCCGGGACCATACCAATATCTTTTTCTCAAGCTCTTCCCTTATTAAGTTCTGCAAAGCCTCTTTGGAGTCATTCGAGACTTTTAGCTCTTCGACTTTTCTTAGCAGATAGTTGTAATATAAGAGATCCAGCAAAAGCTCTCTTTCAGATTCTAGCGGCGTAGTGAAGTTGGGCGAAGGGGGAGCCTGGTAAACTGTCCTTGAGAGAGCCTCCCACAGCATGCCCTCCGTCTTAATTGTTGAGAGCTTGGCTGGGCCTAAATGACGCCCATAAGGATAGTAGATTACTGGACGCTGGGCTCCTAGAATGTAACGTAAATGTATCTTTATGTTTTCGACTTCAAGCTTGTCGAGTAAGGCTAGGACGAATCCAGATATCTCGGGGCCCGCTTTAGAGATAGTCTCGAGACGTGACACATATACCCTATAGATTTTTTCAAGTTTGGCATCAAGGGCATCTGTGTCGAGAATCGAAGAGTAGTCTTTGAAATCTGACAGTTTTTTCTCGCCTTTAAGAATGTCCTCGTAGTCTCCCCTTGACAGAAGTCTCGATTTGAGCCCGTGTGCCCTAACAGCCGCATAGGTCTCCATTTACACACCCCCTAGGAGTTTTACACGGACGAAGTCTTCTAACTCCTCCTCGACAACTCTCTCCTCAATCCTCCTGAGAACATCTGTTAAAGCCGGTATTAGGTTTTTCTCAAGACTGTTGACAACCCTATTTATATATAAGAGTTGTTCACTGATCTTCTCAACTGCCACTTCCTTATTAGCGACATCTATCATTGTCTTAACAGCGTTCCATAGCTGTTCGATTGTCTCCTTGTAGTCCGGGTCGGTTATCTGTGAAAAATCGGGATCGTGTACAATCCTAGCCTGGGGGACGGGTATGCCTTGATAACTCACGATTATGCTTGTAATTTTGGGAGGCTTTACTAATGAGGATACCGACCTGAATTCGAACTCTCCACGAGCTACACGCATTAAAGCGGCTCTTCGCGCTGCCTGGATAAATTCCTGCTCTGCTTTCGGCCTCTTTTGAAGCTCATCCATTATGCTTAATAATTCTTTGGCTAGCTGGTCGCGCCGCATCTGCAGGACGTCTTTCCCCCTCTTTACGAGCTCGAGTCTTCTTCGCAGGAGCTGTAAAGTTCCTCTTGAGGCTGGCAGAAAGGCCAGCTCGCTTAACACCATAGCTCTCAGCTCCTGTATGCTGGATGGTACTTTTCGATTAGTTTCCTTGGAATCCTTACGAGCTCCTCTTCAGGAAGGACCGCGAGAACCTTCCATCCCCTGTCAAGGGTTTCCTCTACGCTCCTGTTCTCGTGAAACGCCTGGCTCACAAAGTTATTCTCGAACTCCTCGGCAAACTTGAGGAACCTTCGCATTCGATCGCTGAGTCCCATTTCTCCAATAATTCTCGCCAGATCCCTGGCTCTAACGCCTCGGGAATATGCGTCGTATAACTGGTCGGCAAGGTACCTGTGATCCTCTCTAGTTTTTCCAGCACCTATACCCGCTTTCATGAGCCTGCTGAGGCTTGGGAGGACGTTAACAGGTGGATATATGCCTTGGGCATATAACTCCTGGCTGAGAAAGATCTGACCTTCAGTAATATACCCCGTAAGGTCCGGTATCGGATGCCTGAGGTCTCCACCGGGCATGGTGAGGATGGGAAAGAGCGTAATACTCCCCTTCTTGCCCTTTATTATACCTGCCCTCTCATAGAGGGTTGCAAGGTCACTGTACATGTATCCAGGGTATCCCATTCTACCCGGGATTTCGCCCCTCGCAGAGCTTACCTCGCGCAGGGCTTCACAATAGTTAGTCATGTCAGACATTATGACGAGTACATGCATGTCCAGGTCGAATGCAAGGTACTCGGCCACAGTCAGCGCGATTCTCGGGGTCATAAGCCGCTCAACAGCTGGATCGTCGGCAAGGTTAAGAACAGCTACAAGTCTTTCTATAGCTCCAGTCTCGCGGAATTGTTCCATAAAGAACTCTGCTTCTGTCTTCCTGAGGCCTAAACCAGCGAAGACTACGGCAAACTTTTCCCCCTCACCTCGGACTGTTGCTTGCCTTGCAACCTGTGCTGCCAGGAGGTTATGAGGTAGTCCTGAGACGCTAAATATGGGTAATTTTTGTCCTCTAACTATGCTGAAGAGGCCGTCGATCACGGAGACGCCTGTCTGGATGAAGTCGTGAGGGTACTCCCTGGCAACAGGGTTTATTGGTTCGCCTGTGATGTCGCGAAGCTCGCCCGTTATGACTGGAGGTAGGCCGTCTATCGGCTCGAAGCGCCCGTTAAAGATTCTACCTAGAATGTCTTCAGAGACTCTTATCTTAAATGTTGACCCCGTAAACTTCACGAGGGTATCCGTTTCGAGTCCCTCTCGGTCGCCTAAGACCTGGACTACAGCACTTCCTATGCTTGTCTCGAGGACTCTGCCGAATCTCTCCCTTTTGTCTTTCCCATATATTTTTACTACCTCGTCGTACGCAGCGTCTTCTACACCATCAAGTATCAATAGGCTTCCGCGGATCTCCTTTACACCGCGGTATATCTTCCCGGGGTATCGTTCTAAAATGCTACTGATTACTTCATCAGGCACTCCCCACCACCCCACCAACAGGTATGGAAACTTGAACCCCATGCCTCTCAGCTATCTCGTCTAGTTTCTGCATAATTCGGTTGTAGAGCTCTTTAACGGCTTCTAGTCCGCGCTCGTCCTCTTTTACTCTCATCATCTCATATACCTCAGGCAGCTTAGTGATTTCTTCTATTGAGACCCTCTTCTTTACTAGCTCGTAGGCCTTGTCGAAGAAGTCTATCATCATCTTTAACATCCAGTACTGTTTCTCAGGCTTGCAGAAAACGTCTTCACCGGTTAAAGCTGTCTGCCTTAGGAAACCCTCCTTAATTATCTCGGAGGTTAAGAGAATTAAGCGTTGGTCGTCAGGGAGAGCTCCCTCACCCACAACAGAGGCTATGGCTTCGATCTCGCTAGCAACAGTCATTAGTCGGAGGGCTCTTCTCCTATATTGAGGAAACTCAGGTGAGACGTTCTTGACCCACCATCTCTCAACGATGTCGGCATACTGGCTGAAACTTCTAAGCCAGTTTATAGCTGGGAAGTGTCTCCTGTATGCTAGATCCGTATCGAGCGCCCACATTACGCCAACAAATCTCAAGGTGTGTATGGTGACTGGCTCATTGTAGTCTCCTCCCGGCGGTGACACAGCACCTAAAACAGTAACAGAGCCTGTTCTCTCTGGTGTCCCTAAAGGCTTAACACGACCACCTCTCTCATAGAACTCGGCGATCTTGTCTGGAAGATAAGCCGGATACCCCCTCTCAACCGGGAGCTCGCCTAGCCTCCCAGCTATCTCCCGCAGGGCTTCGGCCCATCGGCTGGTGGAGTCTGCGATGAGCGTTACATCGTATCCCTGATCTCTATAGTATTCAGCTATGGTTATTCCCATGTATATGGAGGCCTCCCTAGCCGAAACCGGCATGTTTGAAGTATTGGCGATCACTATGCTCCTATCAATAATTGGTCGACCCGACTTAGGGTCTATTAGCTCAGGGAACTCCATCAACATTTCCGCTATCTCGTTACCTCGCTCCCCACAACCTATGTATATCACTATTTGTGAGTCGCTGTGCATAGCCACCTTATGTAGTGTTACAGTTTTCCCTGTCCCGAAACCGCCGGGAATTGCGCCGGCGCCACCTTTAGCTATGGGAAAGAACGTGTCGATGACCCTTTGACCTATTAGAAGGGGGACCTCGCTGGATAATCTCTCCTTATAGGGCCTAGCCTGCCTAACAGGCCATTCCTGCCTCATATATACGGCAGCTTCTCTCCCGTCTAGCTCTATTGTAGCAATAGGATCCTCAATGGTATAATCACCTTCTGGCACTATTTCCTTGATGCGTCCTTTCATACCTGGTGGTATCATAATTCTGTGCTCAACAAGGGGGGTTTCCTGTACTACGCCAATGATGTCTCCGGCTTCTACGCGGGTGCCCTTGCTCACCCTTGGTGTAAAGTGCCATTTCTTGTTCCTAGGCAGAGGGTTAACCTTTACACCTCTTTTAACGAATGGCCCCACGAGTTCTCGTATATCCTCTAAGGGCCTCTGGACGCCGTCAAAGACGCTTGCCATAAGTCCTGGTCCCAGCTCAGCCACCAGGAGTTTGCCTGTTCCTATAATCGGCTCCTTTGGTCGGAGCCCGCTTGTATCCTCGTAAACTTGGGCTGCGAAGTAGTCTGGACCTATTCGCACAACCTCCCCTAATAGGCCTTCTTGTCCAACGTATACAACTTCGCCAAGCTTGACGTCGCTTATTCCCTTGCCTATAACCACAGGGCCAGAGATTCTGGCTATATAGCCCCTACGATCACTCATAGCGATTTACCTGCCCTTGAGACTTGTAAATAAGACACATTAATTTTTTTCCACACCTAGATGTGGTCGAGATCACGGCATTCAGTAACGGCAATTGTAAAATATGGTTTTAGAGCCAGTTACAATGAAGACAATGATACTTAAAGAGGTAGTCACTGTCGCCCTAATTGCGCTTGCGGTCACTAGCATCCCTCTCGAGTACAACAAAACACGCTACGTAATTGTAGCTCAGATGATAATTCAGGGAAACGGCGTTGTGGACAAAGATGTTTTTGCTAGAGCCTTTCGCATCGCACCCGACATCCCTGGCTGGCAGGAATTAAAAAATGCCACCTTGCTAATCAATTCGAGGACAACTGCGTTTTCCATGGTGAAAGACGAGGACGGAAACAAGTTTGCGTATCCTGGCCCACTATCATTCGCGGGAAAGGTGAACATAACGCTTGTACAAACAGTTGAGGTAATACGTCCGCCATTTCGTAAGGTGGCTGAGATGCCCTCTGACGTCGAGGGGTATCCCGCTAACATAAATGAACTTTCCAAATCCCAATTTTGGGCATGCAAAGCACAGAACGCAAACTTTACAAGTCTACTAAGCATAGGACGGGAAATAAAAGCCGCCTCAACCAATATTCGAGAGTATGTTTCAAGATCAGCCGATTGGGTTTATAGAAACATCAAATATACCGCGAACACTTTAGGTGGTGTTCAATGCCCCGGGGTGACTTTGTCGCGGAGAGAAGGGGCCTGCGCAGATATCCATGCATTGCTCACTGCACTGCTTAGGATTGGTGGGGTTGATGCTTACTTGGCTTATGCCTATGTTTTTATCCCTGAGAGGAACATAACCCAAAACATCGATAAGTGGACCTATACCCTCTACGCCGTAGAGCCGCACGTTTTTACCATGATAAACTCCTCAGGCTACGTCTTCCCGATCGATTTAACTGCTAACACTGCACCAGTTTTTCCCGACTTCACTAGGGGCTCTGCAGTGAACCAGCTCGACAATATAATAGTCATGGGGTGGATTAAGAAGTCCACTCCAGACACTTTCCTAGCGATCTTCGCGCCTAACGGCGCATCGAGGGTTAGCTATACTGTAAAGATTAGAGAGGATACTCAAGGCCCTCCTAGCATGTGGTTAGTAGTGATCGCAATACTAGTCTCAGCAGCTCTGATAATACACAAGGAGAAGTCTACTTGAGGGGGGCACCGCAGAAGGGACATATTAGGTGAAGGTCGCCGTAAGGCAGTTCACGCCCGCAGTGGGGACAAACCTTAACTCCCTGCCTGGATGGCTGAATAGGTTGAGTCTCAAAGCTAGGTTGTCGCGCTTGAACAGGCTTCTGTAAAGGCTGCTGCGGTCTTGCATAAGCTGATACTCGAGCTTCCCCCCTAGCTTGTTGCGGCTGTTGTAACAACATGTCTGAGGCGCTTTGTAAAACGGCTGGCTGCTGCGGGACACGTCGTTGCGGGGCCTGCTGGGGGACACCCGGGTGTACGGGCTTTAGGGGGCTCTGAACGCGTGAAGGCTGGGGTTGAGGTTGAGCCTGTTGTAGAGTCGGTATCGGCTGCTCTGTCCTCTGAGTAAGAAGCCCTGCTAATCTCATGTAAAGCTTATAGTTGTAGGCCTCCTGAAGATAATAGTTCATCAAAAGTAGTCCAAGACCGGCAAGAACAACTGCCATGATTGAATACATATGATCATAGCCGGGCGCCAGAAAATAAGCAATAATGAATAGCAGGGGAGACAGTATTAACGTAAGTCCTATTATAAGAGCCTTCAGCCTCATTCTCCGAAACTCTTCATTTACAGGATCCACTGGAGCTTCCCGTGAAGACACCCTTCTAGGTTTAGACCGACTCACACACTTCACGCTGCACAGCTAACTATTTAAGATTGCGGATGAGGCTTGTTTAGAGTAGGCACACCGGGAAAGGAGTAGTTGCCTCTACTACGCCTGTGTGGTCTGCTGAGCCGCTACGAGTTTTCTTATTATGGCTTTCTCGCCCTCTATCTCTATGTCTGCCATCGCGCTTTCACTAATAGTTTTGACGAGATCCTCGTCCTCCAAGAGCAACCTTGGAGATGAGAGCTTAACTTCGAGGCCCAGCGTCTCGGCCAGCTCTTGAAGCGTGTAAGTAATATCTCGAACCTTGCTTTTCACATCTACAACACTGTCCAATGCGGTGAGAAGATATTTCTGGATCTGTAAGAGAGCTTTCCTATGCTTGTCTGGAAGATCCTCGCTTTCGAGGAGATCCTCGACAACCTCTAATGCTTTGATAACCTGACTACGCATACATCTATACGTATGGCGTTGAAGTAAAAATCCAGGTTAAACTTGGCAAATCTTAGCTTCAATTCTATTACAAACGTATTACAAGATTACTTAAGAGAGAGAACGTAAAGTATCCTGTTCAAAGGATGGGGATGAGACGAAGGGATACACCGTGATTTTAACCTTTCTAGTGGTTTCTCGCTTCTGAGAAGCACGGGATACTCCAGCTTTACCAGTGCGCTAACCAGGTTTTCTGCACCGGAAGCTTGTGCCGCTTCTCGATCGGCGGCGAATTCTATCCTCCAGAGAAGGCGGGAGACAACATACATGTATGCGAGCAAGTACACTGCGATTACTGGAAACAATACATAAAATGACGTAATAAGGTAAGTTCTCACAATGTACTCTAGGCTGAGTAGCGAAAAAACCTTTAATATGTGCCTGTTCTTGAGGTGGGCAAGCTCGTGAGCCAGAACCGCCTCGACCTCCCTTTGGCTCAAATCCAATAACAAGCCCACAGTCAAATATATCCTCGCAAGCTTTGGGATTAAACCCAAAGCGTAAGCGTTCCTTCGAGAAGAGGGCACAATACACAAATCAGCTTTCACCCCAACTTTTTTACACACGGATTGCAGAATATCAGCAAGGCTTATCTCTTCAACAGTTACCCTCTCATAACTTAACCCTATGTCATCCAACAATCTCTTTATTCTCTCTTCGTCTAGAACTCTTCTTTCCCGTGAAAGAATGTGTTTCACTATAGCTAAGAGTGTTACATCCTCGCTTGATAGTTCGATAAGCTGCACTCGAACAAGGAAGAGAGTTTTAGAGTCCCGAGGAACCCTTATACAGCTTGACCCACGATAGACGAGTGGAAGTATTGACAGGAAAACGAGCAAGGCCATTATTGTCACAAGCGAGGCTAGCAAAGGTGTCGCAATCCCATATAGGCTGAAGAGAATGGGGAGAGCGACGGATGCAATGATAAGAAAGACGGGGACTAGATTTTGTGTTGCCTGGAAAAACCATGAGCCAAGTCCCATTTCAGGGTACGCTTCAATCTGCTTACCATCCGATAATACAAGTATAACCTCAGGGTTATCGCGACACTCCAAGAGAAAATGATCTAGTATCGTCTTCCTAAATATCTTTAGAGCTTTTTCGCTCTCCGAACAGGCCCTTATCACGCCCCCAGTGTATTCTAGAGTAATATCGAAGCCTTCAAGTGTAAAGCTTATGACACCACCATTACTTTCACTGGGACTGAATCCAAACCCTTGAAGCTTAGCGAGAAAATCTGATTTTGAAAAACCAGGAGATAAACAAACAAGCGGTAAAAAGAATAAACTACACTTTTTCTTGGGATGACCGCTCATCTTATCCTCCAAGCGTTTAGCCGATCTCTATTTCGGCCACTTCCTCTTCCTTCCTAGGCCTGAAGAACAGCGCCGAAGTCACCGCCGCTGCAGCAGAGACAGCTGCTACTTCCATGGCTGTAACAGGCCCTACGAAGGGTATATCGAAGAGTATGCCAGTGTTTATGTCGACATTCTTGTCACCGTCGAGTGTGACTTTCATCGATGATGTTATCCTCTTGTACTGTGCCGTGACGGTGTACACTCCTACTGGCATCTGGTTGAAGACCACGCTTCCGGAAGAGTCGCTCTCCAAGGTTTGTGTATAGTTGCCGTTAGTTATAGTGACTGAGGCTCCGGCGATAGGGTTGCCCAGTGCGTTTTTCACGTTTACAGTCAACCTGTATACCTTGCACTCTATGTTGAAGTCAGTGTCTATCAGTGTTCCAAGAGTCAGTGCAGCAATAGTTGAACCCTTGAAGTTGGCCCTGATACTGTAAACTCCTGGTGTATAGACGTTAATTGACGCTACACCGTCAACCCCGCTTACCACCTGGGCGGTCTGTGGGCCTTCCACAGAGACTTGGACACCTGGTACAGGGTTACCTTTAGGATCAGTGAATATCATCTTTACCGGCTTCCATGATATCTCGACAAAGTAGTCTCCCTCCTCTATACTATCCCCGTTCTTTACCTGTATTGATGCTTCAGTCTTTTCAATCACGGCACTGCGCCAAGTCCCAAGCCAGTTGGATGTGAAGCTCTCGACTCCCTCGATCTTCTGGCCTCCAGGTAGTGTTATCGATTGAATGGTAGCGATTGTTGGTACCTGTACTACCAAGTACGCACTATAAGCATCAGCCACGTCTTTCTTGTTTATGGTGGCTACAAGCCCTTTAGGCGTCCATGTTCCTATTTGTCTGTAATAGATCGGTATCACGATGGCTTGGATATCATGTCCCTCGTTATTGGAGATGACGGCTGAGTTACCGTAAACGAGGAAGGCCTTTATCCAGTAGTTCATCAGTAAGGGTGGTATTAAGAGAGATGCTCCCCTTATTTCGAATTCTTCACTCCTCTCGAATGCCTTGTCAACTAGAGCGCCTGTTACGCGAGCGTCACTTGAAAGGGGACCTGGAGTGACTGAGTATAAGACGATAATGAAGCCCAGGGTGTTCCAGCCTGCCTTGCTCTTCAACATGTAGTTTTTAGAAGTCTTGGCCGGAATAGTGACCTCCATGTATCGATCCTCAATTACGAGAAAGCTGTTTGGCAGCTTGTAGTCGTCCCCCACATTAAAAGCTATTTTGTACTTCCCGAAGCCTATCGTCGTAGCATCAAATTCTACGTGCTTAGGATCTACCTTGAAGGCCCCAGCGGGAAGCTTGTCCTGCATACTAAGGCTTGTGAGCTCATTCCCCTTCGGGTCAGTCACGGATTTGACGGCATAGGGCGCGTAATTGTCAATGGTGACTTTTACGACTACCTGGAGCCCAGTATCCTTGAACTCGCTCGTATCGATAGTTAAGTTGTCTTGTAGAGGAACCCAACTGCTCCTCTTGAAGACTGTTACCAGCTTAGCCTTCACCGTACCATTGTAGCCATTACTACCTAAAGTTATCTCTCCAGAAAACGAGGTGACAGACGCCAAAACATCCATGTTTTTACTTATCTTATCATATTCGATCGGGATCACTTGAGCTGGAGTTTTTCCTTCGAACACTACGGTAAAAGATTCGAGCGTGAATCCCGGGGGAGCGGCATAACTGGAGAGCTTTATTATGCTCTTGCTTCCAAAGTCAAGCTCGACGTTCTCCTCGGTTCTGAGCAAATAGTCTACACGCGCATAAAACACGGGTGTTGTCTCTGCTGCAAGTATCGTAGCAGCTACACTGCTTAGCAAGATTACGAGCAATACGGATACTATCAACCTTCTCATGTACGTCAAATATTCAAACATGAAACAGACAAAATTATGCTTCAAATACAAATGTGAAAAAGACGGATATAGTATCTTTGTACTACGCTAAGCCTACTCTTCTTCTATCCATGATCCCAGGAGCTTTAAGAGGCTTAGAAGAAGAGGAGAAAAGCCCGACTATCCAAAGTTATCGAGATACATGTTAATGCTTAAAGAAGAGTTTGCATGTGCACACAACGGTAAAAGCGCATCTATGCATCTCACAACAAGCCAAACATAAATTTTAAATGAGTCAGCTTAAATAAAGGAGTTGAGCCGGGGTAGCTCAGCCAGGTGGAGCGCCCGGCTGTTAACCGGGCGGTCCCGGGTTCGAAACATAGCCTATGAGGCTATGCGGGAATCCCGGCCCCGGCGCTTTTTACAGTGTATAGAAAGTAAAGGTAGGGTCTCTTCATGGTTCTTTGTTTTCGGGTATTTTTTCCTTTTCTTAAAAAATAGAAAAACATTAAATAGTTAAAAAGATAAAAATAAAGAATAGGTGTCATCTACATTGCCAAGGATTATTAACGAGAGGAATCTGACGCTCGCTGAGTTACGGGAAATCCTTGAGAAAGAGGAAAGGGTTAGAGAGCTTACAAACCTCGAGCGATACACTCTGGAGTATGCTAGAAGGTTTTCTAAGGAAAATGACCCCCAGCGAGCAAGGGCTAAAGTTGAGGAGCTTATAAAAACCTTTGACATACCAGAGGATATTGCGGTTCAACTCGTTAATCTGAAACCCCAAGATCCGGGAGAGATCAGACTCGTATTTTTACCATTGAGTAAAGTCTTTTCAGAAGAGGATTATAAACGCATCTTGGAGATCGTTAACTCTGAGTAACTTTTCACAAGCTTCTCTTGGGGTTGTCACATGTTTAGGCATGATTTCAGAAGAACCCTCAGGACTCCTGAGAGCTCCCTAATTGTATTAGACGTTCTGCCATATGGGGATCCTATAAGAAGGATACCTTATCCTCTCGTCCAGGGGATAGGCGAGGAGAAACTTTTACTGATGGAGCTCAGAGTGGATGAAAAGATAATACCCCAGGTGAAAGTAGGGGAGAAAATGGATCTTGCGGCAGGCGTAGAGGCCGGCCTTATACATTCTGTTAGAATTATAAGACATGAAGACCTGACAGGGAACGCTAAGTCTATCTTAAGAGACATCGTGTCGAATATTGTCCTAGAGAGGGAGAAAAAATTCGTAGAATTCTTTAATAAAGCGCAACCACTGTCTAAAAAGGCCCATGAGCTCGAACTCCTAAAAGGGATAGGTAAGAAGACGCTCTGGAAAATTCTCGAGGAACGGAGTAAAAAGCCTTTTGAGTCATTTGAAGATCTTGAGAGGCGAACGGGCATCAAGCCCGTAGAGCTCCTTGTGGATCGGATCTTGGAGGAGTTGAGCGAGCCCCAGGTACGCTATCTTTTCGTTAATCCACCTTTCGGCCCTTCTTCGCGTCCTTCACCCCCCTACGAGGGGCGCAGAGATACACACTTTAGGCATGGTTTTTAAGATGCCTGAAAGCCTAGTTGTAGGTCAAAATGATCGTGGAGGTTGCCAAGGAAATACTCGAAAATGGATACGTGCTTTGCGATTCGTGCCTCGGTAGGCTTTTCGGCTTAAGAGGTTATGGTCTAAGCAATGCTGAACGCGGGAAGGCTATAAAGACCGTTCTTTTTCTAGAAGCATATAAGAGCTCTCCCCGAGAACTTAACTTGAAACTTTTGAGGAGTCTTAGCGCTGGGGGGTTTGAGCCTGCGAGAATTATTCTTTCAAGTTTAGAGGGACAAACTACCGTCCGTGAGAAGTGTCACGTTTGTGGAGGTATAACCGAAAGATACGAGGATATAGCCGCTCAGGCTGCTAGGGAGGCTTTAAGCTACGAGTTTAAGACCTTCCAGTTTGGAGTTAGACTGCCACTTGAAACTCTTAAGAGGGAAGAAGAGTTGTGGCGCAGATATAAGCTCAGTGACGCAGAGTCACTCAAAAATGAAGTGACTCGTGAAGTAGGGAAAATTTTTTCAAGAATCACTGGAAAAGAATACGATCCAGAGAAGCCTGATTTACTCATAATACTTGATTTAGAGGGGGACAATATTGAGATGATCCCTCAACCGGTCTTTGTATGTGGAAGATATAGAAAACTCGTCAGGGGGCTACCTCAGAACCCTTGGCCCTACTCAGACGACAGAATAAAATACAAGACCTCTATAGAAGAACTTATCGCACAGCCAGCTATAGAGCTTTTCCAAGCAACGGGTGCAAGATTCCATGCAGGGGGAAGAGAAGATATAGATGTTAGGACACTTGGTACAGGCAGGCCTTTCGTTCTAGAGCTAAGGCGTCCTAGGAAACGTAGTGTAAACCTGGAAGAACTCGAGCGTCTAATTAATACTCGCGCGGGTGGATTAATTGAAGTTGAAGGCCTTGCTTACTGCGAGCGTAGAAGTATCAAAACGCTTAAGAGTCTAGCGGAAATAGCCAGGAAAACATATCGAGCCCTTGTTACTTTCTCGTCACCAATATCGGATGAGGACATAGAAAAAATAAACAGTAGTTTTAATGGCGTGACAGTTGAACAGAAAACTCCTACTAGAGTCCTACATCGGAGGGCCGACAAGTTGAGGCGTAAAGTTGTATACAGGGTTGAGGCCTCCAGAGTCTCCGACCGAGAAATCGAACTTCTAATTGATGCCCAAGGAGGATTCTATATCAAGGAATTTATTCATGGAGACGGGGGCCGTACTAACCCCAGCATAGCCGGAATTCTCGGGAAGAGCGTAGAGAAGATAGAACTAGACGTTATAAATATCGACTAGAGGAAGAAATGGCTATCGAGAACAGACAATTGAAGGCTAAGAGCCTGCTTGTTTAAATGGGATAATGTGTTCAGATGTTGTTATGATTTTCTTGATCTTGTTCCCAACTCGGATCTCGATAACGTAAGCCCTTCCTCTGCGCTCTATTATCTTCCCCACCTTTCCTTGATATCTACGATGTGGCGCTGTTTCTATGAACGTTGGGTTGACATCAATAACAACAGTATCACCTATATTGTACTCTTGCATTAGCCTGCTTAACCCTCTATATCCTCGTAACCTGGGGGTTATCCTAAAGATCTTTCTTCCGCGGCTTCTATAGCCATGGGAGTGCCTCATCTAACAGTACACCGCGTTGAATGTCTCTGGAGGTAATTTAAATGTTTCTTTTCATAGTGTGCCCGACAGAAGTATTTTTCTATATTTTCGGAGGAGTAGGAACATAGATGCTACACTAGGATAAGGTTTTAAATGAGAGAGGTGCGGGGGCCGGGATTCGAACCCGGGCAGGCCGACGCCAGCGGAGCTCTTATCTCTGTGATCCTAAGTCCGCCCCCTTTGTCCTAGCTCGGGCACCCCCGCCAGTGTTGATAAGTTAGTAAAAGGGTAAAATATTTTTCTAGGCTATAGACCGTGAGGAGCATAATAATTTTCACTACAAATCCAGAGCACTTTTCTATGAGGCCCCAGGCAGGCCGAAGCCATTCCCACTCTCTATAATCTCGGGGGAGACCCCTAGTATGTCCTCCCCACCTCCCAGTCCTCGAGGAGGCCTTAAATCCCGCTTTGAAGTTCTTCTAGCCTACCTGAGCATCACATCCATGCCGTCGAATGCCTTCCTGTAGTCTGGCATGACGTCAGCCTAGGACCTCACCAAGAAGAAAAAGACAACATCATCAGGAGCCAGAGAATACCCCTAAAGAAGGGTAACCGGGAGCCGGCCCCGGGTGCGCACGCGGCGGTGACGGTCACTTACACTCCTTCGATCTGTCGTATATATTCCTCTTCGTCTGTAGTTGTTATTTCTTGCCTGAGGCTGAGCTGTGTCTCTATCATCTTTTTGCGCTTTATTTGACGCGTAACATACCCTGCTATTTGGTTTCGAAGCTTTTTTGATGGCGTATCTATAAGCTCGGATACCTTTTCCTTGTTAAACTGGAAATCTGTCGTGAAATAGTCTCCAAACTTTTCCGCAAGCATCTTCGAGGTCCTCTTGACGAGCTTTGTCCGTACATTACCCATTCTATCTCCCTGGTCTTTCGCTGATATCCACTCTTAAAAATTTTTGCACTTGCTTGCTTATGCAATGTTCCAATTGGAACTAGGGCTTCATAAAACCTCTTTCGTTCAACAACAGAGGAAAAAATTTTTAATATATGTTTGAAATAAAACAGAAGGATAAAATTATGCCTGTAAAGAAAAAAGAATACGAGATCCCCCTAGCCCCTATTGACAGGATACTTCACAGACAGGGAGCTGAGAGGGTTAGCGAGGACGCAGTAATCCTACTGAGGAATTTTCTCGAGAAAATTGCTCAGGAAATCGCACGCGAAGCGGTTGACGCATCTAAACATGCGGAGAGAAAAACAGTGAGTGAGGAAGACATCAAATTCGCCATCAGTAGGCTTCAAAGGATTATATGTACACAGTTAAACCTTTAATGAAATTGCGCGCGTCAATGCCTGGACGTTAGGGTATACCTCCTCTTTACCCTCAAGCCTTATTATAATCTTGTCGAGGGTAAAGGCTTCAAGAATGTCCCAGGGCTTTTTCGTGCCAAACGCCTTGGCCCAGGACACAGCATTCCCACTCTGGTCTACAGCGCGAAACATTTTGTCTATTCTGAGCCTGTAGTTTGTCTCCCGGAAAAAGAAGTCTATAACTGCGTTCTTAGCTCTGGCCCACTCAAGTAAAGCCTCAAGCTGCTTAACATTTAACATAACTTGGCAAATTCTTATTTGTGGGCTTCAACTAAAAATCTAACGTCCAACTCCTATTAGAAGCGAAGCTTCAGGTAAACCTTTTCACCAATATCAATTTTATCGCCAAGGATTTTCGAGGGTATTACGACTTGCAACCCGCCCGCCGAGGCATAGATTTTTCCCTGTGCCTCTTGTTTAAGATATGTTTCGGCTGACATGACTATTTGCCAGTAAGATAGGTCTCCAGGCTCCCTAGAGAGCTCGACCTCAACTTCACTTCCCACTCTGGGGTCAGCTCCTACTTCCTGTAGTAGTTTGTCAGGTATTTCTACGTCTAGTGTTTCTCCCTCGATCTCTATCTGGACACGCTTAACATTAGCGTAGGACACGATGCCCATGCTTGTGATTGTTCCCTTCATTTTTCTCTCTCCGCTACACACTTAGCGTGAATTATAATAAGTTTTATGTTTCCTAAGAACGCGTGGTTTGGAACGAGGTATTTGAGATTGAAGAGATCGATATCTTTGGGCGACGGGGGAAACTTTATACCAGGCGGGGCGTTGTTGAGACGCCCACTCTGACACCTGTGATTAATCCAAGCAGGCAGATTATTTCCGCAAAGAGAATAAAAGAGATAGGCTTTCCCATGCTCATCACCAACTCTTACATCATAAAGAGGAACTACGGCGACCTGGCTAAGGAACTAACAGTTCACGGTATCCTGGGTGTGGACGGCCCAGTTTACACTGACTCAGGAGCTTACCAGCTTCTAGTCTATGGGAAGGTTGAGGTAAGCCCACTCGAAATCTTCACATATCAAATAGAGATCGGATCAGATGTCGGGGTCATATTAGACATCCCAACAAGGCGTGAAACCCCCTTCCAACAGGCTCGTGCGGAGGTTGAGGAGACTCTCAAGCGGTTACGCGAAGCCGCCCAGGTAGATAGAAAAGGCATGCTGCTTGTCGCTCCAATTCAAGGCGGTGTTCACACAAGCCTTGTCGCGTATTCTGCTCGAAAGGCTTCCCAGATACCAGCAGATCTTTATGCCGTAGGGGGGCCGACACAGTTTATGGAGGAGTATGATTACGAGGAGGTCGTTAGGCTTGTAATGACCGCAAGACTAAATCTACCGTGGGGTGCACCATTACATTTATTCGGAGCTGGGCACCCGTTGATCTTACCTCTCGCCGTAGCCATGGGTGTAGACGTCTTTGATTCCGCATCTTACGCACTATATGCTAGAAACAATAGGATAATAACTTCCAGGGGGACATTGAGGCTGCAAGACGTTGAAGAGCTACCCTGTTCTTGCCCTGTTTGCTCCAAGTATACCGCACGCGAGCTGCGAGAGCTTCCATCACAAGAACGCGTGGAGCTGATAGCTCTCCACAACCTTTACGTTATTTGGGAAGAGATAAAACGGATAAAACAAGCAATACATGAGGGCAGGCTCTGGGAGCTAGTGGAGGAAAAGGCCCGGGCCCACCCCGCGCTTACAAACGCTTTTAGGGAGTTTTTAAGGTACTCCGAGTTCTTTGCTAAAATTCATCCTTCTACGAGGTCCAATCCAAGGGGGATATTCTTCCTTGGAGCTCCTAGCAGATATAGACCAGAGGTAGTTAGACATGTCAATAGGCTCAAGACTAGGTATAAGAGTAGAAGCGACATTCTCATCTTATTTGAAGAAACCCCGCAAAAACCCTTTACGCGGTTTGGACTAATAAAGGAGTTTCTTACCAATGCTATGAGCATTCTTAGTGAGTATGATGTAGCTGTCATTTCGCCAGCATTTTCCATAATACCTGTAGAGCTCGACGGCTTCTATCCCTTGTCTCAATACGAGGCGAGCAGGCTCGTGTTCGAAGAGGCAAAGGATGAAATCCTTGCGGACGTGGTTTGGTTTATCTTAAACAAGGCTTACCGGGGGGTTGTTCTCGCATATTATTCTCTTCCAAGCAAATTCGTGAGAAAAATGGGGAACAAGTTAAGAGACGAGGGGGTCATTTTTATGGAGGTAAGCCTTCCCAGCTATGAAAAAGCTTTGAGTGAACATGAGAGAACTTCAAAGAAGATACTAGATGCAGTGGCCATCCTTAAAGGGATGATTACACGTGATAGACAGGAGGCTCTCTCTCCTTAACCATCTCTCTCATTTTCCTCTCAACTTCCTCTAACTCTCTCTCAAGCATTGTGCCCTCCTCGATCAACTCATCAACCGTTACGCTATAGCCATAAATCTCGTTGAACATCCGTAGAGCCTCGGCGGCTGCCTTGGGATCAGGTCTGTCCGGGGCTGCGTATGGCAGTATCGCTACTGCCGGTACACCCTCAGCTTCAAACACTGAAAGAAGAATTGCTAGGGGGCCAACCACCCCTAAGCCCTCCTCGATGAGTTTAAGCTTACCGGTTTCGAATAATTCCCTCCGCTCGTTATAGAACGCCGTGGTCGGTGCTAAGCGAATCTTGTCATCCTCCTTAAAACGATGGTCGAGTCCTCCAAATAGTATAGCCTCTCGCACTCCAACCTCGAGTGCGAACTCTGCTAGGCTCAAAGTGACTATGGAGGCATCCTTTTGACTTAGCGGGACGTTCGGCAAGAAATACAGGGTGTCACCGGTAAGGTAGAACTCATAGGGAGTCTTGACCCCCTTCTTTATCGATACAAATGGCTGCATGTAGGGTGAAAAAACGTATCCTACTCTCTCCGCATTGGTTTTTTCGACTAGGTGCCTCACTGATATCCATCCAACGTGGCCTATTCCGTGAAACCCAGCTACGAGATAGTGAGGTTGAACATCCCTGTTTAAGAGTATTTTAATCCTTCCCTTTTCAACGACCCTCATAATAGACCCATAACATTAGGCATTACGAGTAAATAAACTTGTGTTCAAACGGTAGCGAAAAACTAAAAAGGCTCGTAGAGTAGGGAGATAGGGTATAGGTCATGGGAATATACCACGGTAACGACTTGAGAAAGATAAGCGGAGGGCTTAAAAGTAGGCATGTAAAGGTTAAGAGAAAATACCTTACCGGTCGATACCCACTTAACCCTACGGTCGGCAATAGGACTGAAGTTAAAGTAATCCGTGCTCGCGGAGGAAACTATAAGGTTAGAGTGAAAGTTGCAGCAGAGGCTAACGTATATATTCCAAGCCAAAAGAAGACTATTCGCGTAAAAATTTTGAAGGTTCTGGACAATCCCTCCAACAGGAACCTTGCTAGGAGGGGAGTTATAACTCGGGGAGCAGTTATTCAAACGGAAGCCGGTAAAGCCGTTGTGACCTCGCGTCCAGGACAGGATGGCGTTGTGAATGCTGTTCTTGTGGAGTCTTCATGAAGAAAAGAGAAGGCAAGATAATCTGGACCGTATACTTTGATTCTCTAAAACCCCGGGATAAGGGGCGCCGCGTCCCTAAAGTTTTATCTGTCGAAAAGCCTCGCGTAGATGAACTGGTGTTAGCAGCTAAAAACGCCGGCTATACTGACGTCTTAATAGAGAGCGATAAAAAATTCCCGGCTTTCTGGTATGAGAGCGAGGGAAGAATTATCGTGAGGACGGCAGACCGGAAAAGTGTTGTTTTAAAAAAGATAGCTGTCGAGTTGGTTAAGCTAAGGAGGGAGCCTAAGAAGAAATAGCCTCAGTTATCTTTTTACGCACAACCTCTGCGACTATTTTTCCGTCGATTTTACCCCTAACCTTCTCCATGACTATTCCCATGATTGGGCTAAAAGCCTTTTCCTTTTTCTCCATTATCAACTGCTTCCTCTCAGATATAATCTCATCCACCAAACGCTCAAGCTCCTGCAATGTTAGACCTCGTAGAGACAGCTTCTCAATCACGTCCTCCACACTAGACTCAGGGTTCTCGGCTAGTGCTCTTAAGACTTCCGGTATTGCCTCCTTCGCTAGCTTGTTCTCGGCAACCGCCTTTAAAACCTTCTTTATGTGCTCCTCTTCTAACACTTCGACGTTAACTCCCTCTCGTCTCAGGCTTTTCAAAGTATTCGTGAGCAGGGTAGCAGCTATAACTGGCTGTACGCCCGTCTCCTGTACTAGCTCTTCAAAGAAGAAAAGGTACTCTGAGCTGAAAAGCTGCTGGGCCAACACGTCTGAGAGACCATAGTGTTTCTTTAATCTCTTTAAGGTTTCCTCAGGTGGCTCCGGAAGCTCTCCTTTAAGTTTTTCTATCAACTGTGACGATATTACGATAGGTCTAATATCTGTTTCCGGGTACATCCTTGCTTTACCAGGCCTAGGCCGCATAAACCGTGTGGTTCCGTCAGTGTTTGCCGCCCTCGTCTCCTCTGGTACTCCGGAGAAAGCTTCCAATACTCTCTTGTAAACAGCTTCAAGTGCTTTCAAGGCTTTTTCTCTCTCGTCAAATACCAGCACGAAGGCATCGTTTTCTCCTAGACTGAGAACCTCCGAGAGGATTTTAACTTCCTCCTCCGAGATGCCATAACCCGGAAGCTCGTCGCTGTGAAATATCCCTCCAACCCTCGCCCAGTAGCGAGCCCTGTCAGCCAACTCCGTACCAAACCTTCTACCCGGCTGTATCTCCTTTCCAAGGATGCCCTTGAACCCCTTGAGCTTCAAGGCCAGGGCAACACCGCCCTTTTCCAGGGCACTTCTCGCCACCTTAGACTTTGTTTTTTCAAAGTACTTGGAGACGTCGACGGGCTCGAAAAGGATGTCCGTTACAGAGAGCCCACGGGCGACAAGCTCGTCTCTTATTTCGAGGAGTTTTACCTGTCTTTTAACCTCGTTTTCAACAACAAGCGGGATTAAATCTAGGTACTGTACTCCCTTAACCTCAACCCTTGCACCCCCCTCAACAGATATGTTAAGATCCTGCCTTATAGTCCCTAGCCCCCTCTTTACTTTCCCCAGAGATCTTAAGAGAAGCCCGATATAGTGGGCCACTTCACGAGCCTCCTCAGGGGACTCGATTACCGGACCGGTTGCCACCTCAATTAGGGGTATTCCTAGCCTGTCAAGCCGGTAAATTACTGTCTGCTGGTCTTTTCTTTCATCGATCTTCCTAGCCGCATCCTCCTCTAAGCATATTGTTTCAATTGGTATCTCTTTGCCCTTCACGTTTATCGAGCCGCCAACAGCCACAAGCATTGTTCGCTGAAACCCCGTGGTGTTAGACCCGTCTATCACTATTTTCCTCATCACGTGGATTTCATCAATAATTCTCGCGTTGACTAGTAGAGCGAACTTAAGCGCAATAGTCAATGCTTCCATGTTTGTAGGGTGGGGCGGCTCCTCGTCCATTTCCACTAAACAAACGCTGTCATTGTAGCCCTCATAGAGGAATTGGAGCCCTTTCTCGAATTCAAACAAGGCAGCAGGGTCTATCTCGCCGATCTCGCTTCGCGCCAGCCTCAACCTCCGCAGGAAAGTGAAGTCTGGGGGATCCTTTCTGATTTTCGTGGGACAGGAACAGAACAGTTTTGACTGGGTGTCTAGCATCTGGTGTATCTCTATGCCGCACTTTATCTTCCTTGACAGTGTCGTCATTGCCACCACCAGGCTCCAGGGTAAAACTTGTACTCGTTCCTCTCAGAGGTTTCGAAGGCTATGTTCTTTTTGAATAACTTGACGGCCTCTTCGACCTCGGTAGTTTGGCCGAAAACCCAGCTTAGCTTAACGTATGATGTCTCAGGAAGCATGTTTCCAGCTGGTAAAACTCCAGCTCTAAGTAGCTCTACTCCTGTACGATAAACGTTCATGTTGATAGACCCCCAAAGGCATTGCGAAGCCATTACAACAACCATCCCATCTTTAACGAGCCCTCCCAAAACGCTAATCAACTTACTGTTAACATGCCCCAATCCCGTGCCTTCTATTACTAGACCATGATACCCCTTATCTCGGTAGAATTCAAAGATCGATGGATCCATTCCAGGGTAGAACTTTACTAAAGCCACTTTCTCGCTAAATTCAGGGTATACTTCTAGATCATTGCTCTTCTGTTTGTACTCTTTTGTTAACAGGCTGAGTTTCTTAGAATATGGATCTACAGATGCAAGTGGCAACTCATTAATGCTTATGAATGCGTCTCTCCTGCTCGTATGCATCTTCCTAGCACGCACACCCCTGTGAACGAGAAGCTTGTCATCGTTAACACTCCCATGCATTACTATAACCGATTCGGCAAATGGGGCATCGACAGCAGTGATTGTGGCTCCGATTACGTTTAGCGATGCGTCGCTGGAAGGCCTGTCGGATGATCTCTGGGCTCCTGTGAAGACAATGGGACCCGGTGCCTTCTGAACAGCGAACGCAATCGCGGAGGCCGAGTAGTGCATAGTATCGGTGCCGTGGGCTACCACTACTCCTGCAGGAGCATTTTGCTCGAACACCTGTTTTATCTTTCTGGCTATCTGGCTCCATTGTGATGGTGTCATATCCTCACTGAAGATGTTGAAAATTGTCTCGCTCTCAATTAGTGCAATCTCCTCAAGTTCAGGTATCATCGAGTACAGCTCTTCAGCTGTGAAATACGGATAAACCGCGCCCGTCGCGTAATCTACCCTTGAAGCTATCGTCCCGCCCGTACCTATAAAGTGAACTTTTGCCTTCGCGAGAGTTTTTCTCGTAGATTCCAAGATCTGCTCCTGCTTGACATGAGCCTCTTCTTCGAGCCTGATTTCCTTGATCCTATCCACAAGAATACCTACGTTGTAACCGTTCTCAAGCTTAAGAACAAGTGCGTCTCGTTCCCCGGTCGAAGGCCTGGGTAAAATAATACCTCTTAGGTTGATCCCATCTTTTAATTGCACCGAGACGAGGTCAAAGACTTTAACACTATTACTCTCTAACAACTCCCTTACACGCGGACTGTATCCAGAGTCCTCCATAGTTAACGTTTTCCAAAGTCTATGTGAATTTTTAAGTTTAACACAGTTTACTTCCATTCTGCCAAAGCCTGAATCAAGAGAAAATATAATCGAAAAGAAACTGTTTCCGCAGATCAACATTAGAGAAAAGCTTATATTATTGAATAAAAGAGGGAATCCGGGAATAATTTATGCCTTCACACGGTAGTTTAACGAAAGCAGGAAAAGTAAGAAATGCTACTCCCAAAATACCTCCAAAGCCCAGAAAAAACCTCATCCCGCGAAGGAGGAACCTTCGAAACTTTAAGCGAAGGATACTCGCCGCACAGTCAAGCACATCGTCTTAAGATCTCGTTTACCAGGATTGACAGAGCCTCCTCAATACTTTTGCCATTTTTAACAGCTGAGTAGACAATTTCCGCGGCCACCTCACAACTTATACAGTTTTTCAGCCAAGCGAAGCCAAGAAGCGATTCTACGCTCTCTCCGGGCTCAACATGGTAAGGTAGGCGCATAGAAGACAAGCCTGATAGATGATAAACCTTGTTTAAAAGCTTGCCGGGTACTTTAACCCCTTTTATTTTCCCCGTGGCCAGCGTGAGTGCAGCTGAAACTACAAAGTTTACCAAAGCATCTCCTAGCCTGGCCAGATCCTTATTTGAAAGTATAGAAATTAAGTCGTCCCTTTCCGTAAGGACTCCCGCAATGCTTCCAACTTGTTTTTAAGTGAGGATGTTGCTTCACGCAGAGCCTCTATAGGGGATAGTGTTCCATCTGTTTGGATCAGTAGATGGGCAAAGGGTAAAAGAGGGTGATCAATCTTATACGATGCTGTAACATGGGGATTCTTGTTTAGTTCATCTACGAGCATGTTTAGTATTGTATGCCCCTCGCCCCTGATTTTGACTTCCATGGAGTTTTTCGAGATATTTTCAACTTCCACAATAACCTCTTCAGAAGACATATCATGTCCTCCTACTCTCGCCGACTATATAAAAATAGATTTTGTGAGTCCTGCCGCCCTCTTCAACAGTCACTACCTCCACAGGCTTCCAGCCCGTTATTTCAAAGTCGTGTGAGACTATCCTCGTGTCCGGCTTAAGCTCTCTTTCTAGTTTCGGTCTGAGACGTTCATTTACTGAAGTTAACAAATAGAGGAAAACAACATCGGCTGGAGGAAACTTTATATCGTAGAAGCTTCCGTGTATCAGTAAAACCTTATCCGATACCCCCTCGTCCACTATCCTTCTCATAGCGGTCTCGAGTAAATCCTTCCTAATCTCAATACCCACACCTCTAGCCCCGAAGTACTTGGATGCTATTACGAGAGACCTGCCATCACCGCACCCTGGGTCAAGAACGAGCTCGCCCGGCTTCAAGTCAGCTATTTGGAACGCCTTTTTGATGACTTCGGGCGGGCTAGGCACATATGGAACACTTATACTCATAACTCCCTCTTTGATTAACCATGATTAAAAGTTTATGAGGGGTATGCTTCGTGAAACGAGTTGCTGAATCACCTGGGTAAATAAGAAAAATTTATTTTTACATTTGTATTAATAGACTTATGGATTCAGGAACCCTTACTGAAAAACAATTTGAACTACTAAATTATTTCTTCAAAAAAAGTCAACCAATCCGTGTCTATACAGTCACTGAAACCCAAAGCTCTATAGCTAAAAACTTGGGCATTACTAGACAGGCACTAAACATGCATCTCAAGAAGCTACGCGAGCATGGTCTTATACGCACGGGAAGAGGTTTTATTGATCTAACTGAGAAAGCAGTCCAAATGATCTCAGGGCAAAGCGGTACAGCTTTGATCATGCTAAAACTTGAGCCTCAAAAACGACTTCACATATATTCTATACTTAGAGAAATGCCGCTTGAAAAAGTGTACAGAGTGACCGGAGAATATGATGTTGTGATACAAGTTTCACAAAGCCTTCTTGACCAGGTCTTGAACAAGATAAATACACTTGAAGGGGTACGCGAGACAAAAACATATATCGTGATCGAGACCTTAAAATGAGAATTTCTCACTCTAGAAGAGCATAAATATCATAGAGAGAGGCCCTTCCCTTCTTGTAATTTCTTAATGTTTGCACTATTTCTTCGCGAGACTTTTTTACCCCTAGTTTCTCGTAGAGTATTCTCGCAAGCCGTGAGTTCTCATTAAGCAGAAAGCCAAGGAATTGAGGAATATTGGATGCAAACTTGTTTTCCGAGGATGACTCGAAATCGATAATCACAGGCGTACCGTCTCTCTGGACGAGTATGTGATCTTTAAACCTCGAAAGCTCATTATGTGCTACACCTATCCTGTCAAGAGTCCAGAGTTGGCTGAGGATAAGGCTAAAAGTGAGGCGTATTTCTGTCGCACTGCTTTTCAGTATCCATTCATCTAGGGGGACGCCCTCAACAAATTTCCAAACCAGGAAGTTTCTGGAAGCTGCTATGAGCCTGGGACCTACATTTAAAGCATTGATCTTATGAAGTATTCTTGCTTCGCGTAGAAGAGTGGGGCGTGATGCATCTAGTCTTCGTATTTTCACGGCAACACTCGTTCCTCCAATGAATTCAGCCCTGACAACTATACCTACGGTTCCCTTTCCTAGAACTCTCTTTCCTAGAACCTCGACTCCACCTTCTTCGATAAACCGCTTGATGCCTAGCATTCTGAACTCTGTAACCCTCCTAAAAAGCTCCTCGGAGTAGGGTACAGGATACGTTATAATTTGTGCCCACTCACGTATTTCTTCAAGCAGTAGATCCAAATCTCGCTCCCCGCTAAGACTCCTTTTATCTCGCGGTATTCATCCTCCGCAATCTTCCAGTAGGATTCCTCTCCTCTCATAATCTCCCATTCAAAGCCCTTGTATACTTTCAGCGCGTTCATGATCACTTCCTCGGCCTTCCTTATTTTTCGTTCCGAGATAACAACCCATCTGTCGCCGTCTATGAAGGGTGCCGGTGTATGAGAAGCCCATTTTCTCAGAAAGTTTTTAGAGTTTGTATGCCATACGGGGGGACCAATCTTCTTTTCAAGAGGAGGCAGAACAGATGTTTCGAGCTGGAATACGAGAAAGAAATCCCTTCTTGCATGAACCATAAGCCCTCTGAGAACATTGAACCCGTTTCTCTCTAGTGTGTTACGCGTTGAGTCAAGAATTCTTCTAAGCTTGCCGGCTAGCGCGTCATCGGATAGGGGTGGATGAGATAATAGGCGGAGAATAATTATGTTCTCGTCCAACATATAGTCGGGAACCTCTCTCTTACCCTCTAGCATGCAGCACAAAATCTCAGGATTTTCCACGAAGATTTTAGAGAAAGCAATGAATTTCGAGAGCTGCTCAAGACCGACAGCGGCAGCCGCGTTACGCCTTAAATCAACCGGATCTAGAACTATTAGGGGTGCTGTACCTATCAGGCTCCGGGGAGCATCATGGGGGATAAGTACCTTCCAGGGTATCCACCTCGACGCGGCTTCCAAAAGTGGGACGAGCCCATCATAGGCTATCACCAGTACTTCGGATAAGTAGCCTGAGAATCCTCTGACCTCCAACTCGGCACCGTAAATTCCAAGTCTTTTAAGCAAGACTTTCAATACGCGTATCTCTTTTTTGAGCCATGGTTTCCTAAGAAGGGATGAGGTTATGTAGGATGTGTGGAAGGGGGTTCTATCCACAGCCGTCCTCATTTCCCTAATGTCTTCTATCTTATATGCCGGGACTATTTCTACTTCAACCCTGTTAAACCCGATGACATAGTAAGGGTGAGAGGCAAAACGTGTTTCAATAGAAGCTCCCAGCTTCACAGCAACCTTGCCGCTTATCAGTTCTGTCATCTTCCTCATTTGTTCGAAGTCGAAGCTCTTATCGAACAGCAGGAAAACATCTACATCAGTGTCCTCGGGCAGCCATGTGTCTCTAGCAAAAGACCCTTGTACGGAGACCTCTCGGATCACTCCTCGAAGCCCTAGCTCTTCGATAACTTCATTGATTTTCGAGATAACCTCTCTGGTTATTTTCTCGATATTCTCGCGTTGTTCAGGTGTGGGTTCATATAGATACGAGTAGTCATTGACACACTCCAGGTTTACTTCAAGCGATTTGTCAGCCATACCTCTCATTTATTTGCATTTAATTCATGTTTGAGACAGTGGGTAGACTGCAAGGTCTGTGTAAATGGGACCCCTAGGAGTTAAAGTACTCTTTATTAGATGGAATTGGTGAACCTCCTGTTCACCGAAATGCGTTGAGCCGTTACTCTCTAGTATTTTTCTGACCTCGCTGTTTATTGGTGCCTTCACACGAGCTATCGTCAAGTGTGGGGTGAATTCCTCTGACTCGAACCTTATGCGGGATAAGGCTACGGCTTGCTGTACAGCCCTCGCGAGGGCGGATAGCTCGTCAGCTCCTTTCTTGACACCGACCCATATGACCCTAGGGTTGCGTATGTTCGGGAAGGCACCCAAACCCTCAAACTCGATCGTGAAGGGGGAGGCCTTAACCTCTTGAAGATTTCGTTGTATGAGGAGAACTTTCTCGTGGGGGATTTCACCTATAAATTGTAGAGTAATATGCATGTTCTCCAGCTCAACCATTTTCGCTTTTATACCAGCTCTCTCTAGGTCTTCCTGTACTCTCTTTATCTCTTCTAGCACTTGACTGTTGGTTATCTTAACGGCTACAAAGACCCTTAGGACTCTCTCATTGGTCACTTTCCAACCACCTTTTTAGTAGAGGACAAGAGAGGAAGTCTACCTCGCCACTGGCACATCTTGCGAGGTTTGGGCAATAGAAACAGGGTATCTCGTCGAGAAAGGCTGGTAACTCTATCTCCTTCCTGGCCCTATGTGCGGCTCTCACAATGTAAGTTTTCCTGCCGCGTTGGATTACCTGTTCTCTTTCGATCAATCCTTGTTCCTCCAGCCGTTTGATGATTTTAAGGCCTTTCCTGCTGTCAAGGCCAAGCTTCTTCCACAACTCTTTTTGAAGGATCCCAGAGTCTCCCTCATTCACAATAGTCTCTAGAACTTTCTTGAGAAGCAGGTCGAACTGCACTGACGACTCTTCTAGCTTCTCGATGTTCTCCTCAGCTAGGGAGATCTTTGACCGCGAGGACATTAGAGCGATCGCCTAAATGATCTTTATGAAAACATGAATTTATTGCTTGTTATATCCCCCAAAGCTTTGTAGAGCAATGTTTAATGCATATCTTCTAGTCTATCTTATTTGAGGATCATGAAGCTGCTCGTATACATAATTGGCCCGGCAGGCTCCGGAAAGTCGACCTTCACGGCAAGTTTTCGAGACTGGCTTCAGAGCCACAATGTACCTACAGCCACCGTCAACCTAGATCCAGCAGTTGAGAACCTCGATTATGTACCAGACGTCGATGTACGTGAATACGTGTTTGTACGGGATGTTCTGGAAGAATATGGGCTTGGCCCTAACGGCGCCATAATAGCGGCTACCGATTTATCACTGGAGCATTTACCTAAAATTAGTAAAAGCATTGACGAGGAGGCTGAGGGGTATGTGCTTATAGATACACCGGGACAAATGGAGGTGTTCACTTTTAGGCAGAGCGGAGGCATAATGGTCAACACATTGTGCTCGAAGGATAAGGCCTGCGCTGTCGCCTTCCTGCTTGACGCGTCACTATCAATTGACCCTTATAACCTCGTATCACAAATATTCCTAGCGGCATCAGCTTTCTACAGGTTTAAACTCCCACTCATAGTGCTATTGAACAAGATGGACTTGCTGTCCGACAGTGAGAAGGAGAAGATCTTGAACTGGCTGGCACATCCAGAGACATTGGAGTTTGAGATATCTAAGGTTCCCAGAGACTATGACGCTCATTTCACGGGAAGTGTTGTTAGGGTTTTAACAGAGTTCCTGTCCATAATACCCGTGGTTATGGTGTCGGCAAAGAAGAGCGAGAACTTTGAAGAAGTCTACTTCTACCTTCAACAGATCTATATGGGTGGAGAAGATTTCGAAACACCTCAAAGTGAGTGATTGAGATTGAATATGAAAGCCCAGACAAATACATGATTAAAAATTAAAAAGTTTCATTAGAATTCAAGGCTATAAGAACTCCAGAATTTTGTCGATGGTTGGGTTAGAAGTTATGTATCTACCTACAACATAAATGTCGGCCTTGAGCGTTTGCTCGATCTCGCGTTTTAGTTGAGGCGTGATTCCCCCGGCAACCGCTATTGAAAGCTCGGGTAGTGTTTTTTTAAGAGCCCCAGCCACGTCGGCGACCTCTCCGAAGAACTCTTCCACGCTTATCCCTCTTTCTTCATCTATCCCTCTGTGAAATTCGAAAACCAGGTTCTCGGTGGGAAAATTAATCTCGTGTACAATTTCTAGTATTCTCTTAGACCTAGCTCTCAGATCAGAGACTCCAAGGAAGTCAATTACGACCCCCCTACCGTAGTCCTTCCCCGTGATCAACACGGACCTGATTGTCGAGAATGGTGCCGCTGCTAAAACAGAAACGCTGTCCGCGGAAAAAGAGTATGCTAGTTCCGCCTCAAGTCGACCGACATCGGCCGTCTTTAAGTCTGCCATAAGCTTTGTTTTCGGAGATGCTAGCTTCATCCTCGACAAAATACTCATACCGTACATCTTTATCAGTGGGGTTCCAGCCTCAAGGATGATCCTCTTACAATCTAAAAGACCCTGGTTGCATGCTGTATCTACTAATCCAGCTATCCCTAGAGCCTGTTTTTCATCAGTGACGTCAACCGCTATCTGTAACTTGGTTGTTGAGCTCACAAAATAGGCATTATCTGTGGAAATTAATGTTTTTGTTAGGGATTACTTTTTTGAAGCTCTTTTCCAAGCATGTTAAACTCGACAAGCAGCTTGAATTCGTCCAACGTTAGAGACTCTCCCCTCTGGTATTTTTCGTAGGCCTCTAGAGCCTTGCCGTAAAGCAACTTTTTCCTCTCTTCCAGATGCTGTGACAACTCCTTTGCCTTTAAGAGGACTGATACTCTCTCAAGCTCTTCACGTAAAGTTTTCTCCTCTTGTAGTAATGAGATAAGCTCTTGATGATATGCATTGGCCTTTTCGCGAATGGAATCCCTTTGTTGTCTAAGCTCCTGGATTTTCTTGAAGAGCTCGCTCCTCTGTGTTTTCAGCTTCTGAACCTCCTCTTTAGCTTTAAGGTATTCATCTACAACCTGTTTTAATTCCTGGGACAACTTTGAAATTTTATCTTTAAGCTGGGGGATCTTCTGCCTGGTTTCCTCGAGGCGCGATCTTAACTCATTGAGGTGTTTAACGTTAACGTAAATAGACTCGAGGCTTCTAATCTTGTTAATTAGGATCTTCTCGACCTCGGGCGGCAGAGTCATAGTCTGGTACTGCCATTCAAGCTGCTCAATTCGGCTTCTCAGCTCTTCTTCATCGTAAGTTCTAGAGCCTAGAAAGCTTCGTAGCGACTTGTACTCGGCATTTAATCTTTTCAGGTCTTCCCTGCTCTTGTTAAGCTCTTCGATAAGCTTACGCCTCTCATCACGGATGGCCACAAGCTTATCGTAAAGCTCTTTTTTCCTTGCAATTAGTTGCGTCGCTTGATCCCGCATTTGGAATAATTGTTCGCGTAGGGATTTTATCTCAGCGGATAGTTTTTTCACCTCCGAGTTTGATAGATCTCGGTTGCTACGCAGCTCAGAAATTCGCTCATTCAACTCTTGCAGTTTTTTGCGCAACTCAATGAACTGTTGTCTTAAAGTCTGAATGTCCTCGTTAACTATAGCCATATGGTCACCATATGAAATTGCGGTTTGTGGCGCTTTACGAGCATTTTTGCACAACTTAATTCCCAATATAAACTTTACATTTAAAAACTTTTACTTATTCATTGGAGTAATCTTATATCTTTAGAACAATATCCGTGGAGTTTGTAATTTCTTTAATAATCCTTCTCACCGTTAAAGGCGAGACCTCCGCAATATTAGCTATTACATCCTGGTTAAGCCTGATCCCGGTTACACGCAAGAAAAAGTAGATAGTTGCGGCTGCCAAACCGTTAGGCTTAGTTCCCTGAAGATACTTTGAAAACTCCTCCGAGGCCTTGAGCAGTAGGTTTTGAGGGATTCTGTGAAAAAACGTTAGAACCTTACCTTTCTCCGGCGAGCTCTTTAACTCTTGTTCTATTCGACTAGTTATCTCTGGCAAATAGTGCCCAGGCTTCCTAGGAGTTGAGGGCTTCGGCGAATCAATATAGCCTTCTCTTACGAGAAACCTATAAAACCTGTAAATCCTCGTAATGTCCGACTCGGATATTTTCTCAAGCGTTTCTCTAGTGACCTTAACGTTTGGGTATTTTTTCGAGACAACATATAGGAGCGTTGCTATCACGAGCTTATGGCTTCTACCCTTCAAAACCCTTCCCTCTTGTAGTTTTTGAAAAAGCTTCCGGACCTCTTCTATAACATACTCGGGCACATTATACGTGCGCTGAACGCTCGAGAGATACATATCATACCTAACAACTCTAGCCTCATCCTGCTTCAGTAACCTCCGTCCTAGGGGATATTTTTTAATGAGTGATTTAGGCGTAGTGTCAGGGTTCCGCGACATTTTCTCGCTGTGAACTTTCATCCTGTACTCGTCCTTCGACCTTGGGATAAATGGCTCCCAGACTGGACCGTAAATATATCCACAATCAGGGCATATATATTCCCCAGAATCAGGGTTAAAGACAGGCGGCTTGGTTGATCCACAAGAGGGACACTTAACGTCGACCACCGCCTCCCCCCTTCCTAACCTTCCTTGCGCCTCGGGGCGTCCCCTTCCAATAAAGAATCTTCCCTATAAATGCCTCAGGCTTCCATCGACTCTCATCAACCTTGACCAAGACATAGGGAGAATTCACCGGACCTATAATATCGTATATATATCCTATCTGCGCCATTTTCTCGTCAAAGACACGCTCCCCTATCTCCGGAACCTCCTGCGCCTCAACCAGGAGATTCTTAGCACGAGTATAAAGTCTAACTTTCCCTAGAGGCCTCATGAAAACTTCTCCTAAGTAAAGAGCATTCACTACTTTAAGATTTTCGCCGAAGGACTACAGGCTCTCCAAATATACAGGAATACCCGCCCAATCACTTTTACAACGTTACATGGATCAAAGCATGTCTTTGTCTCTTAATGAAATATAATTAAAGAGAAGTAAGCATTCCCTAGAGATCATTTACGTAACTTTAAACTCGGGAGAGGTTTATATTTGAGACCAAAACAAATCTAAAGTGGTAGATATGTCTGTACTGTATCTATTTCCATCGCCCTTCGCCCTCTACTTACTCAATGAGAACGCGGAGCCAATTAAATATTATCAGATGTACCAAGCCCCCGATTTGGCCTCTATTGCAAACTACTTATACGAACTAGAACAAGGGAGGCTATCTGAAAACGCTCTCAAGTTCATCATGGAATCAACGAAAACTGGTGATACGATAATAGTCGAAGACGAAGATCTTGGACGGTTTCTCTCCTCGAATTTACGGAATATTAAGGTGGAGCACTCCCCCAACAACACTGTTTTCGCGAGAGCACGAGAAAAAATTGTTGTTCTCGTCGAGAAAACGCTAGGAATAAAGGAGGACGAGTACTACAAGATTCTACGCGATGCAGCCCTACATCTTGCTAGGCTAAAAGTAAAAGAGGTAGCCGAAAAGAGAGACCTATCCATAGCCCAGGCCATTAACGCCCTCGACGATGTAAACAAGACGATAAACCTCTTCGCGTCGAGAGTAAGAGAATGGTATAGCTTACACTTCCCCGAGTTAGATTCATTGGTTGAGGAACACGAGGACTACTTCAAAATAGTCAGTAATGCTGGCTTTAGAGAAAAAATTACCAAGGAATCACTAGTCAAGCTTGGTATTAAGGAAGAACTTGCAAATAAGATCGTCGACGCGGCAAGCAAAAGCATGGGCGCGGATCTCACCGAATTCGACCTTGAGGCCATCAGGCTGATCTCAGATACTGGTCTTCGCCTCTACATCGTAAGACGAAGCCTTGAAAAGTATATTGACGAGGCAATGTACGAGGTTGCTCCAAACGTAAGGGGACTCGTAGGCTCGCTACTGGGTGCCAGGCTCATCGCACTTGCTGGTGGGCTAGAAAAACTAGCCAAACTGCCTGCCAGCACGATACAGGTTCTAGGCGCAGAGAAGGCGCTTTTCAGGGCACTCAGATACGGCGCCAAGCCTCCAAAGCACGGCGTGATATTCCAGCACCCCTTAATTCACAAATCGCCCCGATGGCAAAGAGGAAAAATCGCAAGAGCACTAGCTGCGAAGCTGGCGATAGCAGCACGTATTGATGCATTCTCAGGCGAGTATCGAGCCGATGAGCTTCGAGAAGATTTAGAGAAGAGAGTCGATGAGATAAAGAAACTTTACGAGAAACCTCCTTTAAAGAAGGAGAGCGAGAAGCCTAGAAGGGTTAAAAAGGGTAAAAAACATTGGAAAGGTGATAGGAGATGATTAGAGCTATAAGTGTTCAGGAACATACGAGTTTCCCGGCTGTCTACGTCGTGTCTTTCGAGGACGGAAGTGAAAGATTGGCAACGGTAAACCTGGCACCAGGGATAAAGGTTTATGGGGAACAGTTAATTGTCCTAGAGGGAAAAGAGTATAGGATATGGAATCCATACAGGAGCAAGCTAGCGGGTGCCATATCAAAGGGACTGAAAATCAATCCCATTCGGCCAGGTACAAAGGTTCTCTACCTAGGAGTCGCCTCGGGAACCACCCCCAGTCATGTCTCCGATATTGTAGGCCCGAAAGGTATCCTCTATGGCGTCGAGTTCGCCCCCCGCGTCATGAGAGAATTTATCGAGAAAGTAGCCAATCACAGGATGAATGTGATCCCTCTACTAGCTGATGCAAGGTTCCCCTCAAAGTACGCGCACATAGTTGAGTCAGTAGACGTCATCTACGCGGACATAGCGCAGCCATTCCAGAGTAAGTACGTGGCAGACAATGCTGACATGTTTTTGAAAAAGGGCGGATGGATAATGATGGCGATCAAGGCCATGAGCATCGACGTAACTAAAGCTCCATCCGAGACATACAAGAAAGAAATGGAGCATCTTGAACAGCGCGGGTATAAAGTGCAGGAGTCGCTACACCTAGAACCTTACGACGAGGCCCATGCATTCATAGTGGCTCAGAAAGAATAGCCTACAGAAAGCATCATTTTCCACCACCATAATAACTCTGCTCATGTGATCATTTTGAATATTGAACTACAAAAGAAAAAAATGGTACTAGCTTACCGTGAGCCTAAAGACCTCTTCGAAAGAGCCGTTGAGGCTTGCAAGAGACGACCACCTCCGCCCCGGGTGGAAAAACTCGAGAGAATGAGACTCGACGCTCAACGATGCATAGAAAGATCTTTTAAGGTTGTAGACACACGTCTCAGGGCAATAGTAGAGACCAGTCCCTATCTCGACGACCTTCACCCACTCTTCCGTGATCTTCTACTTCTGAGTGTGGATCCCAATGAGTATAAGAAATGTGCAGCAAAGCTTGCCTCTGCCAGAAAAATCATTAGGAAAATCTACTCTGAGTCAAAAAGGAGGATAAAATCCTCCGCAAGTCAAGCCGAGGCAGTCAAGGCGAGACGGGCGTTCTTTGGACGAACACTATCTGTCTTGAAAAGCTTGGAAAACTGTTTCTCCACAGTAAGAAACGTCCAGGAAGCCTTCCTAAAGCTCCCAGAGATCGACACTGAGATCCCATCAGTAGTGATAGCGGGAGCACCCAACGTTGGAAAATCAACCCTCCTGAGGGCACTCACGAATGCCAAGCCAAAGGTCAGCCCGTACCCGTTTACCACGAAAGAATTACAAGTCGGCATTCTTGACCTCAAATGGTCCAGGGTTCAACTATTAGATACCCCTGGTTTACTGGACACGCCTCTCGAAGAGAAGAACAGGATAGAGCTCCAGGCCGTACTCGCAATCCGACACATATCCAAGCTCATACTGTTCGTAGTGGATCCTACGGAGATGTGTGGATTCCCACTAGAATATCAGAGGGCTGTTTACACAGGCATAGCAGGAAACTTTCCCCATATCAGACAAATAATAGTCCTAAACAAGATAGATGCTGCTAACGATGAACATCTTACTAGATTTAGGCAAGTCTTCCAAAACCTGGAGTTTATCGGTATATCCGCCGAGAAAAAGCAGAACCTAGAGAAACTAATCGAGGCTATCGAGGAAGCAATTGAGGAAAAGACTAGAAAGGTTTAACCGGAGAAATTGCTCCGCAAGCCATGCATTTGATCTGCATGATCTTCTTCTCCTTTACGAGGAGTGTGTCTGGGCTTTCGCATATGGGGCACTTTACATACTCGTTGAAGAACCTCTCCAAGAGCTTGTTCAGAAGCTGTGGAGAGACCTCACCCTGAATAACAGCTACCCCCTCATCGTATACGCCTGGAAGAGCTACTTCTTTAAGAAGAAATCTAAGCAAGACGTGAGGATCCCTGTTGAGAGTTTCTGCGACTTCCTTAAAGTTTATAATATAGACCCTTTTACCCGTAATGTTTACCTCGAACCTCGGTAATACAAATCTCTCTCCCGTTGATTTTGACCTGCGCCGGGGCAGTAGTTTATACGCTCTTTCAAGCAGTTCATCATACGAGGCGAAGTCACCTTCCATACTAGTCATTATCCTCACTCTCTCAAGGATAGCAACATATTAAGCTTTTCCGGCTACCACTCAGCTTACAATGTACAACGTTAAGTATGAGGTCAGGCAGGCGGTGTTATCTCAACAATCTCCTCGACATAACCCGAGTTGACAAGCTCCTTGGCAAGCCTTTTGGGAAGATAAGCTATGTCACCCTTATTGAATGGCCCCAGACTCAAGTCATGGTCGATTATGCGTGGATACGCCTTCAAGAAGAAGACAAGGGTTTTCCCCTCCTGTTTCACTTCGCTAACTATTGGAGGAGATCTAGAGCTTTCACCCCCAGGCTTCTGGGTGGAGCTCGTTTCACCCGTCTTTGGGGCATTGTCTTTCACGTCCTGACTAGGCTCCAGGGATTTCAAGGCGTCGATGATTTCAAGGAGGATTTTCTTTTCTAGTATTGGCAATGTTTCCACGTCGAGCTTAGAGGGATCTGTGACGAGCATCATAAGCTCCTTGGAAAGCCTCAGGATCAACATGACCTTTAGAGTATTTGATATGCTTCTCGCTAAAACCCTCTCACCTCTAAGCTTGTTGAGCTCATTAACTGTCCTTTCATAGAAATCTTTCTCAAGTCTTTCTAAATTCCTGTTCAATAGCTCGCTTATGAATTTAGCGAAGATGTTAGAGTAATCCATTGGTATTCCCTTGAGGTTCTCTAGACGTCCCCTCTTTTTCGGCGTTGAACATGCCGATAAGTGTTTTTATCTCCTCTAGAGTCTTTTCATCCAGCCCCAAATTTTCAGCGGTGTTAGCCGGGAGGGTTTCCATTGTTTCCCGGAGTTCATAAGGAAAAACCACCCAGTCCTCTACGATTTTAACGTAGTAATCCGGGAAGGGGTTAGCCCAGGGCTTGACATACGGGGCAGCACTCCTAACAATTCTGGGTTTAAGACTCTCGACATAGGCCAGGACAGCTTTCAAGGTTTCACCCGTGTCGACAATGTCGTCGACTATCAGTACACTCCTACCCTTAATTATACTCTCATCTATATCTGCTGAGATTACGGGTTTGTCCCGAGTGGTTCCGACACCCTTGTAAAAGGAGACCGGAAGGTTTACGAGCTCTTTAACTTGCAGGAGATCTGAGAGAATCCGTCCGACGACTAATCCTCCCCTCACAACAACGATAAGTCTTTCAGGGATAAAGCCGCTTGAAATAATTCTCTTAGCCAACTCTAAGGTGTCACTGAATAGTTCGCTCCATGAGATCGTTGTAATTTTAGGGGATCCACCAACCATATATCTAATAGTTTAAACGGCAAATTAGCTTTATCGCCTCTTAAGGGGTTAAACCTCCCCCTCATCTAATCCTTGGATCGGCTCGTGTCCAGCCTCACGCCCGTATACTTCCTCTAGCACGAGAAGGGCAGCGTTCGGCGGTATTAGACCTATCTCCGTGATTATCCCTGTTATGTAACTTGATGGCGTGACGTCAAAAGAGGGGTTAAGTATTTTTAACTTGGGATGCTTGTCTAGAAACTCTTGAGATGCTACTTCTGTTGGAGCCCTCTCTTCTATAACTACTGGCTCGCCCCAGACCGTGTAGGGGCTGAACTTGTAGGTCTCAGTTGCCACATAGAAGTCAGTCCTCCTTTCGTGAGCTATCAAAGCTATAAGGCTCGTGCCAATCTTGTTGACAACTGCACCGTTAGCTGTCACAGTATCAGCACCCACTATGACCTTGTCAATTCTACGAATAATGCTTCTAATGCTTGAGTCCGGTATTAGAGTTATATCCGCGCCAGCATCGAGAAGCATCCTGGCAGTGATATGTCCCTGATACAAGGGACGGGTCTCCGTGGCAAACACCTTAATGTTTTTTCCCTCACGAATCGCACGCCGGATGATAGAGGCAACAGCCTCGCTGTTACAATGCGTAAGAATGTTATCTCCGTCCTGTACCAACCTGCTCCCGATCTCGGCTATTCTCTCGAGAGCATCCTCCGAATATTTTATGAATGCTGAGGCACGTTCTAAAAGCATTCTCCTCGCCTCCTGCACGCTTTTCAAATCCCGAGCCTTAAAGAAGGGATTCACCACAAAGCTTACCGCGTTCGGAAGCGAGACAGCCGTGGGACGAGTCTTTACAAGATACTCAGCAACGAACCCGATGTACCTCCTAAAGTCTTCCAAGTCGTCCCCAGAATATTTCTCCACGGCCATGCTGAGAGCCCGAGCCGCGGCTCTCGCAATCCTCCCAGCGCCCCGTATCCTCATATCCTTTATGTCACGCGCTATCTCGACAACCTCCTCAGGGAGAGCTCGCTCCATCATCTGTCAACCCGTGCCAATTCCATGAGAGTCTCTTCAAGAAGAGGAGGTTTAGGAGGCCACCCGTAAAGGTCGCGAACAGTCATTATAGCAAAGGATGGCGCTACAAGGCCCTTCTCAGTTATGATCGCGTCTATATACTCGGGTGGTGTGACGTCAAATAGAGGGGCCCTTATCTTTACCTTATCCAACCCTTTCTTTAGCAACATTTCCCGCATTTCACTGGTATCAGCTTCAGGTATCTCCACGAGTTCGCCGACAAGTGTTTCAGGGCTAAACTTCAAAGTTGACGTCACCACGAACACTCTGACTCGAGCCTCGTGGGCTGCGAGCGCAATCTGACTGGAGCCCACCTTTGTAACATTCGCTCCATTAGCGGTGACGCTCTCAGAAGAAAGAAAAACCTTGTCAACATTTTTCATTACAAACCTGACCGCCGAGTCAACGATTAGAGTAACGTCTAAGCCCAGTGAGACAAGCTCTGAAGCCATTCTGAATCCCTCGCTACCGGGCCGCGACTCGGTTACAACCACCTTTAAATCTTTCCCCTTTTTAACCGCGTTTTCAAGGGTTCTCTTCACGAAAATACTGTAAGAAGTTGTAAGCAGGGTGTCACCCGACTCGATTCTCTTCTCGGCTATCGCGGCGGAAGATTCAACAGAGTCATGAATACGCCCCTTTAACTCTTCCACCTTCCTTCTGGAAAGCTCCAATATCTCCTCAATGCTGCTTTCCTTGTTCTTCAGTATTACTTGTGCAAGTTCCCGTGTAGCGTTCACTAGCAAAGCAGACGTGGGACGCGATTTCACAACTTTAAGTGCAAAATTAGCAAAACTGCTGAGCTTTTTCTCGGACTCAAGAACGTCAACCATCTTATTCAAGGCGAAGATAACCACCTCGGAAGAACTATGAATTCGTCCCGACCTTATGCTTTCAATAACCTCCGAGTAATCGATCTTACTCATCACCCATCACCCTTTTTAAGCCGGCGGCTAAAGCCGGAGCTACACTAACGCGGGCAAATGGGTTAGGAACGCTGTTCGTGGATATAATATCTTGTACACCGGAGGCAAATATCTTTGACTCCGCACCGCTCACGAAAAGACCGTGCGTACAGGCAACAAGTATTTCGCCCGCTCCCATAGCTTTTATATTCGAGGCTGTCTCTGCAATGGTAGAGCCAGTACTAATAATGTCGTCAACTATAACTACTCTGCCTTTATACGGGAGACCTCCTCTGACCTCGACGTCCTCATCACCCCTTCTCTCTTTCCTTAGAACTATGTACGGCGCGTTAACCTTTTCTGAAAAAACCCTAGCCCACTGTTCAGCCTCTTCATCAGGACCGACGACCAGGGAAAAATCACTATATCTTTGGGAGAGATAACTTGCGAGTTCGTTCATGGCAGTCACATTGACTGCTTTGATGTGAAAGACCTGCTCCATACTCTTAAACCTGTGAAGGTGCATATCTACCGTAACAATGCCTGAAACCCCAAGCCCCTCCAGCATTTCTGCCACGATCCTCAGGCTCTCGGCTTCCCCGGGATTGAACTCCTCATCCTGCCGCGCATAAGGGAAGTACGGCAGGGCCAGTACAACTTCACGAGCCCCCTTCTTGAGAAGAGTCTTCACCGTCAGGACACTCTCAACTAAGGCTGAGTTAGGCCTTCTCCCAGCACACTCGACGAGGAAAACTCTTTTCCCACTAACACCTAACGGAACCCTTACATAGAGCTCTCCGTCGGGAAACTCACGGGTAATCACTGGCTGAAACTCTACTCCCAGTATTCTCGAGACCTCGAGTCCGATGGCTGTACATGTAGAACCGCCTAACACTATCAACTCATTCATGATTTTTCAGGATAAAGGCACACTAACTTCTTATTAGGCTTTCCTACTGCGCAGGGCGGTTTAGACTTCATCCCTCCAACTGTCAGCTATACGTGAAGCCTTCCTTAGAGTCCCAGTGGTTTTCATCACATATATGCTCGAGGAACGATCCAACGTTAAGGAAGCTCTAAAGATTTT
Source organism: Thermofilum uzonense (assembly GCF_000993805.1). Taxonomy (NCBI): domain Archaea; kingdom Thermoproteati; phylum Thermoproteota; class Thermoprotei; order Thermofilales; family Thermofilaceae; genus Infirmifilum; species Infirmifilum uzonense. The sequence goes on along the minus strand of NZ_CP009961.1, from coordinate 1,524,822 downwards.
CAAGCCCTCGCGTCTAACCCTTATAACGGAAATCCCACGGTCATTACGGTAGACAACCTTCGGGAGCACTCTAGAGAGACCATCAACGCCGAAGAGTTGGAGTATAAGACTGGTTACTAGTCCCTCGATCTCTTCTGGAGACTTTGAACTATCCTTGACACGGACCACGACGTATCTGTGCTTGACGTCCCTCATACCAGGGCAACAGTAATTAAGCCGTAGATTCAGCTCCTAAAATATTTTTCACCTGGAAGAGATCTACTAAGGATACTTAGAGTAGCAGGGAATGAAACACTTACAGCGTCTGGTTTACACGATGGTTTAAATAATCGAAAAAATGGGTAAGAGATATTGTTAGAACCGTTTAGGAAAAGAAATAAATTCCTTCAAGATATAATTCAAAACATGGCTTCAAAAACAGCATCTCTCCTGCCACTGTATAAGGAATTATACCTCCGCTCACTTACAGGAAGACTCGTTGGAGAACATCTCTTCGATGGGCTCAAGAGGGTAGCCGTTCTAACGTATCCCGACAGAATATGCGCCGCCATGGCCGCATCCGCACTAACATCCTTCACATATGTTACGGGATATAGAGATGGAATAGGCGTAGTTTTTACCTACGAGAAGGAGAGAATTGAGGAGATAGCAAAAGAGATAGTCGAGGAAAAATTCGAGGCAGTATATATCTCATACGGTGGGGAGCAGAAGCTAAGCACGGTCAATGAAGCCACCATAGAGACCCTTAAAGCCCTAGCAAAGGCGAGATTCAAGGGAGTACTAGCTATTCACGTGCGGGTATGGCTGGCGACAAAACAACTATCCACTGTACTGTCACACGAAGATCTTAAAAAATACTTGGAGCAGTTGCCTGAGATCAGGGTCTTCACAGCAGACATACCAAACAAGAAATTCCTGTTCCACAGAGTAAAGCTTTCAGAGGGCAAAACGAGCTTAGCCACATACAGGGAGTGTCTACTAACAGATGAACATGTAGACCTCCTTAAAGGCTCGATACCTCCTCCAGAATAACCCGGCAACCTAATCGAGTATCCTTTCAAAATTATTTCTCTTTTTCTCTTATTAACCTATTACGAGCAGTCGGCGTGTTAAGCTTTATCAGCTTTTACGCGCACACCCTCTACGGGTCTTATCCCAAGTATCCTTTCCCTGTTCTCATGCAATCTTTTCTCGATAAGCGTTGAGGCTGACTTGACCAGAACTGAGTAATCGGCTCCCAGTGTAAGCTCGGCGAAAGAGAACAGAGCCCTCGGATCAATACTTCCATCCCCTCCACTAGATACGAGTACTGGCAACTTCTTCGCTATAATCTTTTGCAGCGAGGTGCGGGCGTGCATAATCTTCTTGGAAAAGATTAATGGGTCCGCGTCCCACATGTATGAAAAGGGGACCTCTACCAGCTTCTCGTATTCTGCTATGTAAAGGATATCACCACGGAACAGCCTTGGAGAGACACCTGGGACTAACGTTAGAATGTCAATCCTCCTGTCACGACTCGCAAAGGCTATAGATTCACGAGTTAGTCCCTCAATAGATGCTAAGTCGCATAACCTTCTAGCCCTAGCTAGGAAACTCTTAGCCTTTCCCTGACCCGAGACCTTAAGGTGACATCTCAAGTATAATTTGTGATTATCCTCTTGGAGAATATCTAGAACCCTGCGAGCGGCTCTAAGTTTCTCAAATGCCTCTCGTACATCGCTGGAATCCTCGATTATATAGACAATAGCACAGCCGGCGTAGCCGAGTCTTGACGCTCTCGTGTAGAGACCTTTAAGTTCGTACGGGTCTAGGTTTCCGACGAGGCCGCAGAAAACGTCGTAGAAACGTTTCCGTTTCATGATAAAACTCCTAGCTCCTTGAAAACTGATTCAAAGTCGCCACGCTTGCGTAGATGGGGCTTAAACTTTATAACGCATTTAATCACTTCATCCCCCTCGCTGAGTTTCAGATTCCCGTAGTACGCCTCCTGTTTATCGAAACGCAGGTAGAGACGCCCCCTGGCAAATCTTTTCTCAAAATCATCTAATATGCTTTTGATGTCCCCCTTTGGGAGATGGGAGAGTATATAGAGCGTTATCTCGTCAACTTGGGACTCTGGGAAATTTAGGCTAAGGAAGACTATAGGGTTCCCATAGTAACCATAACTGATGCTTTTCTTTACATCAACATATTCTAGGTTCCTGAGGTCAGGAGGAAGAAGGTTTTTCACGGCTTGAAGGACTCTTTCCTCTTCCTCTGTAGCGTGGATAAAACTAGAGATCTCGACGGATGTTGCTAACCTTGTCTTTTTCATTTTGAGTCTTTCTCCTCGCCTCCAGGAGACCACTCGAGGTTTGCTTTCTGTAGGATCTTTAATAGCTTTTCACGGGTGATCCTGTAGTCCTTCTTCACGCTGAACCCGGATATCCACCTCCTCTCGGGGTCGTTCTTTACAGCAGGATGGTTAGGGTCAGCCATGACTACCTCATACCATTTGTAGACTCCGTCTTCACCAACCCAGTATGAGCCAAGGACTACTAGATTTGGGAACTTCCTAGCTGCTTTTTCTTCAGCTATCCATTGCAGGCTCTTGTGAGGACTGTAGCCCTCGACGCCCATTCTCTTCGGCCTCCTGCCACTGCTTGGACGTGGCCTGTTCAAGCCGCCCTTTCTGACACGAACCCTGGCAACGACATAGCCCTGTTTAGCCTTGTAGCCTAAGGCTCGTGCACGGTTTATCCTTGTAGGCTTCTCGATTCTAACCACGGTGGGCTCTCTTCGCCAGAATATGAATCTTTCCTTCATGAGCTTTCCGTGATCCCCCTTGAGGGGTCTCTTCCAGATTTCAGCGAGGTATTTCTGATAGCCCATGAGATTCTCCCACGTCAAGATTACCCCTCCATACATAAAGTTTTCTTTTTCAGATAGAGCTCCACGCGTCCAGAATCGTTTTCAGGTCTGCGCGTGTCCTGAAGCCCTTGTCGTCAAAGTGGGTGTGAGAGGAGGGGTAACCAAGAGAATTCAGCCGGGTTATCAGATCATCAGGAGATACTTCGTGCGGGAGCTGGAATCGGGAGGCTATACTCTCGGTAGTGAAGTAGAAGCTCTCGTGGTGCAGCTCCTCGACGACTCTTTTGGCGAGTCTAGCCCCCTTCTTACACAGCCCTAGGGCGGTCACCCGAGACGTATAATGGTCTAACACTTTATTAGCGGCCTCATCGCCCCATAAGCTTCCCAGCCATAAGGGGCCTCCCAATACGGCTACGCCGCTAGGTGCCAGCTTGCCAGGCAGTCCATAAAGCTCCCGTAGAATGATCTTGTGGCGCTCCAGCGTTTCAGGGTTGTAGAGTATGAGACCCGTGTTTTCCTCGAGAAAACTACTTTTGGAGCTCTTTTCAATTATGACGCAGACTCTAATGTGATGATCAAGATAATATGTATAGAAGGGCCTTATACGCCTTCCTAGCTTAGCCGCTTCACGGGCGATAAAATAAAGAAGGATTCTAGCCGCCAGTTCACGTGAAAACTCCGACTTGAAGCTTAGAGAGAAGTATTTCCTGACACAGGCTGCAGGGTATTTTCCCAAAAGAGGTGGAAGGTCCGTTGCCGTGACGCAGAGCAGTCCTTTGTGCCTCAAAGCCCTTATCGCTGGATGGACATAAGGGGCCGGAGTCCCGAAGGGGTCGACGTCCACAATATCCGCCCTGAGAGAGGCTAGCAAGATGTGCGCCTCCTTATTCTCAACCGATGCTACATCCCGCAACCCGTTCAAATCGACATTCTGTCTTGCAAGGTCTACCGCCCTGGGATTCACGTCGTTCAAAATCACCCTTGAGATGCCCTCGACCTCGAGCGCATACCGTATCCCCCTCACGCCTGTCGCACTCATCACGTCGATAACCGTCAGGTTGCTTCTCCCGGTTAGCTGTGCGTAAGCCGCGACAACCGACGTTGAAATATCTCTTGAGCAACGCATCCTAGGATTGTAGAAAACCGGGGCCCAGGCAGGGTCAACAAATCCAGAGGCATCGGCATACTCGCTTAGATCGCAATGTCGTAGTACGGCTTTCCCCTCGCAAGTCTCCCGTATCCTGCAAAAGTCGGTCATGAAGTCAGCCTTACTGGAAGTGAACTTGCTGGCCTTCTCTCTTGAAGATGTTAAGGATGGCATCTCTGACTTTGCGTGGGTCCTTGCTCTTAACTACAACGAGGTTCTCCTCATCCCCTACCTCGTCAAGCGTGTTAGCTATGACGACAAGGGGGGTGTGAGTGTGCTCGGAGACCTTGCTAGCTATCATGATGTCTTTACTCGAGGACTCCTCTTTTATAGCTATCTTGACGTTTATCTTCTCGCGTGCGAACTTCACACCCGCGTCGAAGGGCACCTTGGAGAATACATAGTTCTTGAAGCCATAGGATCTAAGCTCTATGAAGACGGAGCGAAGTATAGCATCCCTGGGTTCAGAGTCTGGGGCCTTTATTTTCTCGTTGAAGATTTCCTTCAACGACTCTGTCGAGACCTCCTCGAAAATAACATCCCCGAAAAGCTTTTCTAGCTTCCAAGCGACGTCCAGGCTAACGTCACTCTCTCCCTCCTCGTAGTTAACTATAGCCTTGTTAGAGACACCTATCCTCCAGGCCAGCTCTCCCCTGCTCAACCCCATTTTTTCCCGAAGCTCCTTGAGCTTTTTACCCCTCACTTTGACGTATACGCCGCCGTGAGAGAAGTAGATGAGAGGTGCCCTGCCTCCAGTAAATAGATGCTTGAAAGTCTCGTGGCTCACCACCGGGATGTTGTGGCGAGAATATACAATGCTCTCCTCCAGCTTTTCTCCTGAAATCTTATTGGAGAGTATAATGGGAAGCGCGTCCAGGAAATCAGCTATAGTTTTAAGGGTGTTCGCTGTCCCCGGCGTTATCTTAGATGCGTCGTCAGACTCCTTTGCGAGAACCACATTCTTCTCAGCTACTAGTATATAGTCTATGCAATATTCACTTTCAGGGAGTTTCACATAGAGCGGTGAAGCATGCCTGGGCTTCTCCTCAGTCATATCTGGAGCCACGATACCCCGCTCTCTTAATTAGAAGACCTAATGGAAACTTATAAACTTATGTACGGGAGGTTCTCAATAGACACAAGGCTTATAGCCTAGCATATTTTGTTTTTAAGCGGTGTAACTGATGGGAGAGGCAGAGTTCCTCCCTGGTACTACAGTGGGTATTAGGGTTGCTGATGGTGTTGTGCTTGCAGCTGAGAAGAGGGTCTCCTATGGTCTATACCTGATGAGCAAGTCGGGTAAGAAGGTCTACAGGATACTTGACCGAATGGGCATAGCTAGTGCGGGACTTATGGCGGATATGCAGACACTGGCGAGAATCGTTGAGGCTGAAATGCGTTTGTACGCGTTGGACGCTGGGATTTCGCCTAGTGTATGGACAACGGCTAAACTGCTCTCTTATGTTCTCTATGAAAGGAGACTTTTCCCCTACTTCGCGGAGATAGTTGTCGGAGGGATAGACGAGGGTGGCTCTCATCTATACTCGCTCGACCCTATAGGAGCTATTATTGAAGATGACTATGTTGCGCTGGGAACGGGAACCCAGCTGGCGATAAGTATCATCGAGGACGCATATGACTCCTCTTTAAGCATTGAGGAGGCGGAAAAGCTGGCCGTGAAGGCAGTAGAAGCCGCCATGAAACGAGACGCGGCTAGCGGGGATGGTATAGACGTTCTAACCATATCAAAGGAGGGTGCTCGAGAGAAAAATCTTACCTGGCCTCTCCCCCGCTGAGACAAGATATGCATCCCGCACATTATCTTTTTTAAACAGCTCCCGATAGATAGTCTTGAAGATGGTCGTGTCTGAGGAAGTCTTTTGGCTTCTCGACGTTAGCTATGATGTGGTTAACGGGGTACCGGAGGTTAGATTGTGGGGTATTAGCGAGGCTGGCGAGAGGATAGTTGTCATCGACAAGAGTTTCCGCCCGTATTTCTACGTGCTGCCGGCCGGCGAGAAAATAACCGATGAGCTGCTGAGGTCTCTCCAAACGAGTCTTTCCAAGATAAAAGTGTTATCTTTAGAGAGAGTAGAAAAGAAGTACTTCGGTAAACCGGTCGAGGTCGTCAAGATAACCTTGTCGGATCCTCGAAGTGTTCCAGAAGCGCGTGAAGCCGCTGCGAAAGCCAAGGGTGTAAAGGAGGTTCTAGAGGCCGACATCAGGTTCTACATGAGGTACATGGTTGACAATGATGTCAGGCCCAGCGCCTGGCACAGTGTAAAGGTGAAGGAGGCTGAGAAACCACGTGTATGGCGGGTAGACCGTGTATTCGAGGCTGTGACGCCTCCGGAGCCCGTAGAGGAACAGAGACTTCCTGGTCTAAAAGTGTATGCCTTCGACATAGAATGCTATAACAAGTTTGGAGAACCGGATCCCGAGAGAGACAACATTGTCTTGATAAGTAGGGCGACGAGGAATGGCATAGAGACATTCGAAGCAGAGGACAAGAATGATTCTAGGCTGATTAGAGAGTTCGTAGATGATCTCTTAGAGGAGGATCCGGACGTAATCGTCGGGTATAATAGCAATAGGTTTGACTGGCCGTATATTCTGACGCGCGCCCGTAAAAACGGGGTAAAGCTGGATATAGCTAGAAGTACTGGCGAGCCTGCCCAAAGCGTTTACGGACACTACAGCATAGTTGGGCGTGCTAACATGGACCTCTACGACTACGCCAGCGAAATCCCTGAGGTCAAGATGAAGACCTTGGAGAATATTGTCGATTATCTCGGGCTGGTAAAGAAAGAGGAGAGGACGCTAATAGACCCGATGCTAGTCTATCAGTATTGGGATAACCCGTCCCAGCGTGACGTTCTAAGGCGCTATAATAGGGATGATGCGTTAAGCACATACAGGCTTGCCGAGGCAGTTTTACCTTTTGCCATCCAACTTTCAAGCCTTGTAGGGCTCCCATTGGACCAGGTCTTTGCGGCTTCAGTCGGTAACCGCGTGGAGTGGCACCTTATCCGCAAAGCATATTCTTTTAATGAACTGGTGCCGAACAGTAAGGAGAGGCCCCTTGAAACCTACGCTGGCGCTATTGTCCTTAAGCCTGAGCCCGGCATACACGAGAACATAGCTGTTTTGGACTTCTCATCTATGTACCCTAATATAATGATCAAGTACAACGTGTCGCCTGATACCTATGTTCCTCCAGACCTCGAGGTTGATCCAGAAGAAGTTAATATAGCCCCGGGAGTCGGTCACAGGTTCAGGAAGAGTCCAAAGGGGTTTTACTCAAAGGTACTGGAAGATCTACTAGAGGCAAGGCGAAAGATCAGGGAACAGATGAAGAAGCTCGACCCTGACAGCGATACCTTCAGACTGCTTGACGAGAGACAAAAGGCCATAAAGGTTGTCACTAACGCTACCTATGGGTATAGCGGTTGGAGCGTTGCAAGGTGGTATATGAGGGAGGTTGCAGAGTCCACGACGGCCTGGGGTAGAGAGCTTATAAAGACCACCCTGTCACGCGCTAAGGGTCTCGGCCTCCACGTGATCTACGGTGACACGGACTCTCTTTTCCTGGAAAATGATCCCAAGAAGGTTCAGGAACTCGTTGACTATGTGGAGAAAAACCTCGGCTTTGAGATAAAGGTAGATAAGGTCTATGTCAAAGTATTCTTCACAGAGGCGAAGAAGAGGTATTGTGGGCTTTTACAGGATGGTAGGATAGATGTTGTCGGGCTTGAAGCGGTTAGGGGTGACTGGGCAGAGATATCCAAGGAGATTCAAGAAAAGGTCATAGAGATCGTCCTGAAGGAAGGAGATCCCTGGAAGGCTGTGGACTATGTGAGAAAGGTCATTGCAGACTTGGAGGCAAACAAGATTCCCGCACAGAAGCTAGTCATATGGAAGACGCTTTCTAAAAGCCTTGACGAATACGAGGTAGACGCGCCACACGTAAGGGCTGCCAAGATTATGGCCAGTCAGGGTTGGCGGGTGGGCAAGGGGTCTAAGATAGGCTATATCGTGGTTAAGGGCGGGGAGAAAGTCTCTGAGAAGGCTCTTCCCTTCTTCATGCTGAAATCGCTCAGCGATGTTGACACAGAATACTATACTAAACGCCAGATTATACCTGCAGCTTTACGCATCCTGGAATATTTCGGCATAAAGGAGGAACACTTCTATAAGGGTAAGAAACAGTCCTCTCTATTCGACTTTGCCTAGATGTTATAGGAGATAGAATAGGAGTATGTAGACGTTGGTTGTCAAGTCGTAGACAGTGTCGGAGATATCTTCAAGCATCTCGGCGACGCTTAGGAGTAGGAGGGAAGTACTACTTGAGACGTTCGAGTCTAGGATGCTGAAGATCGTGGATCTATAAATTGAATCTATCTTGTTTTCAAGCTCCGATATCTGCTTGATAGAATCTAGGGCCTGTGCGGGGTTTGACTGTAGTTTATTGAGAAGTTCATCCATGGTCTGTAGCATTCTTCCTAGTTCTTCACTCATGTTTATGAGCCCGTCCTTGATGTTGGCGGGGACAACCCAGTTGCGCTGTATTAGAAAGCTTAGCCTGTTCGTGATGCCGCTTAGCCTGTCTATGATTGCCATTATTCTAGAGCCTATTCTGACCCACTCCTCCTTGTGCTCAAGCATCCGCGAGATTTTGGAGAGATAGGAGAGGTACTCTGTTTGAAGATCCTTGGTCTCGTTCTTCATCCTCTGGGCGTTTTCCAAGAGTTTCTTCTGCTCCTCGCGTTGAGTATCGTCTTCGATGGTCTTCAAGACCCGGGCTATGTCGTTGAGTATTGCCTGTGCGAGGGTAAGCTCCTTGCGTAGGATGGCTATTAGTTTAGCGTCGGCTATTGAGACGCTAGACACTCGTGCTCACCTCTCTAGCTCTTATAGTTGCTATTGTGTTATCAGCCACCCCCAGAGTTTTAAGCTCGTCGGTGTTGCACCAAACCTCGTTGGGAGGTACCTTGTCGAATGTTTGGCTCGAGAAGTGTAGTTTTTTCTTGCCGGCTATCACGACTTCAATCTCGGAGGTTATCCCGAGCTCGGCCATTGTTGAAGGATTCATGTAAGCCTTGCCCTCCGGCACCTCATCTTTTCTACGAATCCTTAATCTCCTCTCCTTCCTCTGCATTCAGACACCGAAGCTTAAACGTCGAACATTAATATATTTTATTTGCGTGAAGCTTATGACTTAGAGGATGCTGGCACGCCTAACCCGTAGAGGCTTGACTGTGTCAGGATATACAGCGTAGATAATTCCCCGTTTAGCTTTAAACCTTGTTCTTGATATTGTATCAGCTTGGAAACCTATCTTGAGAAGATCCTGGGGGTACGGGTTATGAATCAAGATGAGTTGTGAGTTTCTCACGACTCGCTCTGAAAGGTCGTCAAGCCTCTGCGAGACAGCTATGACTTGTTCGCCGAACTTCCTGACTTCCAGGAAGAGCCTCTCACCTATGGAGGGGGGGTCCCACCTGGCCCTGTAAGGAATTATATTCCATGCCTCCTCGATCAACGTGGCGTGAAGTATCCTTCCTGTGATTCCTCTAGCGAACACTGAAAAATCATAAAGGTGTTTTAAAATGACCAGGGCTAGTAACCCTCTGTACTTTAATGGGAGCGTGCTTAGATCGACGATGACGTTGTCTTCAAAAAGGAAATAGGGGGCTTCATCACCGTTCAAAACCATGCCCATAACGCCCTCGTTTAGTAGAGATAGCCTGCGGAGCAGGGCTGCCTTGACTTCAAACTCCTTGTAGTCTCGTGAAGGTTGATCCTCCACGGCTTCTATAAGATACGAGAGCTTTAAGCCATCTTTGCCTCTCTCTTTAAGGCTTTTAACTAGAAAATACCATTGAGGTTCAGTCAACTGGAAGACCTGAGACAAGAGGTCGACCACAAACTCCACGTCGATCTTGTCGTGGCCGGCGAGGATATTCATCGACAGGTTCTCACCGGGAACATATCTCTTCAGACCCTTGTATTCACCGTGCCAATCAAGTATCAAAACACTTACCCCTTTCTTTACGTACTCCTCGACAAGAACCTTAGCGGTATTCGTCTTACCTGACCCGGTTGGACCTATGATAAGTATGTGGCTGTCAGGTATCTTCAGCTTGCCGAAGAACCTATTTGATAGGTTTACGCTCAACTGCCTAGAAAGCATCACCGTTTAAATTAGCGAGGCTTAAATCGTTGCGAGATATGTTAGACACGTAATGGCTGAAGAACGCGTGATAACCGTTGATGGACACCTGCGGGTGCTACCATCAGAGATTAGGGCAGAGAACATTGTAAAGATCGGGGCCGCTGTATCGTTGAATCTAAGTTTTAAAGATGTAACTCTGCGTGCAAGGAAAATAAGCACAATTGGAGTAGTAAAGAGTCTTTACAAGTGGAGATCGTTTCAAGACTACACTCTCAGCTTTGAAGAGCATGAAGTGATTGTTCGTGTCTGGCCAGATAAAATACCGGTGGAGACGATGGGTTGGCTTGTCGAGGGTACGCCCGTGCTGGTATATGGGATGATAAGGGAGTTCAACGGTGTCATCTATGTCTCGGCAACTCTCATTAAAAAAGTCCCTGAGACCTATTTCGAGGTATTTAAAAGACAATTAGTCGTTGACCGCGAATTGATTTTGAGAAGTATAACTCCCACGAAAACATAATAAGCAATTCTCCGATTTGAATAAATGGTAAAAGCGGATGCCCTCTAAACGAAAAAAGGAGGAAAAACAGCCTAGTGGTGTAGACCTCACAGCATTCCTAACACCAGGGTCAGAGGAGAAGAAAACTGTAGAGGGGGAAAAGAGGGAGGAGCCCGGTATAGGGGCTCTACTGACAGAGGAGGTTGAAGAGTTAATACTTGAACGTTTGAAGCCGGAGGGCGGGGGGCTTACGCGCAGTCAACTCTACGAGTGGAGTAAGAAAAAGGGGATTAAGCCCGCTGTTTTCTACAAGGCCCTTACATCGCTTATCGAGAAAGGTGTAGTCGTCAGAAAATTTGACCCTAGCAAGGAAGAATATGTTTTCCAACTCTCAGGAAGCCCTTAAACCTTGGTAAACTTCCTTTTGAGCTCTCTGTACTCCTCCTGAGGAACCTTCATGGCCTCCCTCTTACCGTCATCCGTCAGGTTTACCTCGTATCCAGTCATTGAAACATAGCCTTTATCCTTCAACCCTCTTAGAGCCTCCGCGAATCCAGCAACAACACGTGCAAAGTTCGGGTTCTTGCGGGGGAGAAACTCCTCAGTGATAAACTCTGCTAGATACTCCTCAGGGGTGTTGCTGCTAGCCTGGAAGTATATTTTCCCGCCATACTCATAGTAGATATATGCAAGCACGAACCTTTCGACTCCCGTAAGGCTCACGAAATCACCACTGAACCCTTCCATTGATGCCGTTATAAGCGTTTTGCAACCAGGATTAGGAGTAGGCTGAGGATTCATTCACGCTATCCCCAAGTGACCAGAAGTGCATATGAGGTGCGGCCGCCGGGATTTGAACCCGGGTTCTCCGCGCCTACAGGGCTCTGCGGCTTGGGAGGCCGCCATCCTACCAGACTAGACTACGGCCGCACCACACGTATTAGTAAGGGTTTCACTCAAAAATTTTTTGCCACACACGAGGCACTAGGAAATCGATGAACGAGAGACCGGCTAGTAGGATATAGTGCCGGGGCCGGGATTCGAACCCGGGAAGACCGGATAGCTCATCCCGGTTGATTATGAGTCCGGCGCCCTAGACCAGGCTAGGCGACCCCGGCTTGAAAAATAAACTACAGAAAGAAAATATATCCGTTACGCTGCTCCTCTAGAAGGAAACACGGGAAGCGTATATCTTCTGGCGCATCTCATCTATGAACGTCTCTACTCCTCTGATGCGTGGCAATCTAGACATGACGTCGCGTTCAGTAAGTATACCTATAGGCCTCTGACCCACAGCCACCATGAGGGCCCCTACATTGTGGTTCTTCATCTTTAGTATGGCTTTTCCCACGTCCTCTTCAGGATCGACTGTTAACACAGGCCTGCTTGCAATATAGGATAGGGGCACGCCGTAAACAGCCTCCACTCTCCCAGAGCTCAATGAGTTCAGAGACTCCTCTGATGCTAGGAAGCCTATCATGTCCTTAACAGTGACGATCCCCTCCAGAGCACCACCCGAGATCAATGGGAGTCGACGAACCCTGCGCTCAGACATAACCTTCATTCCCGCAGCAAGAGTATCACTGGGCGACAAACTGACAAAATTACTCGTCATGATCTCCTTGACTTTAACATGGGTTTCAATATCCGCGAAAAGAGAGATCAGATGACGCTCCGAGATAAGCCCCCGCAACTTTCCATCCCTGTCAATAACGGCCAAAGCCCCAACCCCCTTCTCCAGCATCGTCTCAACAACCTCCCTTAAATCAGAGTCGACATAGACGAAAGGAGGCTTATAACTCAGTTCTCGGGCCTTCGTCGCTCGGAGAGCCTTCAACACATCACCGCCGAAAAGCCCCCCTACAACCGTCTCGAACCTTTTACCACCTAAAAAGTCAATAAGATCCCTCACAGAGACCATGCCGACAAGCCGACCATTACCGTCCACCAGAGGACAATGCCTTACACGCTTCGAGGCCATTCCTAGGAACACGTCCATTAGTGAAGCCTCAACATCAAGATACAGGGCGGGAGGGTATCGACCAATATGAATCTCGCTAACTCTCATCGTCATATACGTAGAAGGGGAGGTTAAAATTTGTTATCCAACTAAAAATGAATTAACAGTTGACGAATAAAAACATCAAAAGAATGAAGAAAATGAATTCGCGCCGCGCAGGAGATTTGTGCTCAGGCTTACACCAGTAGACAGCCTCGGGCTATTGGGAGTGGCCGGCTCGCACCTCGGAAACCCTCGGTGCCTACACCGCCACCCCATCAACCCCGTCTTCTACGGGTGCCCTCGTCCCGGCCACAAGCCTCGTCGCCGAGGCCCAATGGCCGGGAATGGCCGCCTCGTCTCGGGGTGGGTTTCCCGCTTAGATGCCTTCAGCGGTTACCCCTTGCGGCGTGGCTGCCCGGCAGTGCCCTACCGGACAACCGGTAAACTAGAGGCCACGGCCCGCCGTTCCTCTCGTACTGAGCGGACCATCCCCTCAGGCGGCCAACGGTCCCGGCAGGTAGAGTCCGACCTGTCTCGCGACGGTCTAAACCCATCTCACGTTCCCCTTTAATGGGCGAGCAGCCCCACTCTTGGCCCCTGCTGCAGGGCCAAGCTGGGAAGAGACGACGTCTGGGTACCAAACCGCGGGGTCGATGTGAACTCTCGCCCGCGACGAGCCGGTTATTCCCGGGGTAACTTTTCTGTCATGCCCGGCCCCCACCGAAGGGGGCACGAGCGTTCGCTAGGCCCCGGTTTCCCGCCTGCGCCCCATGCGTTTAAGGGCGCAGTCAGCCCGGCTTTTGGCCTTGCCCTCTACGGCGGAGTTCTGACCCGCCTGAGCCGAGCTTTGGGCACCCCTGATACCTTTTCAGGGGTGTGCCGCCCCAGCCGAACAGCCCACCTGGCGCTGTCCCCCAGGATCGCCCCAGGGTTAGGGATACAGCCACGAGTGAGCGGTGTTTCATGATCGCATCCACCAGCCCCGGAGGACTGGTTTCATCGCTCCCGCCTACGCTCCGCACCCGCAGCCGTATCCCAACGCCAGGCTGCTGTGAAGCTCCACGGGGTCTTCTCGCCCCACCGGGACTCCCAGGACTCTGCACCTGGTTGCGGGTTCAGCGGGTCCCGGGCTGGGACAGTGGGGACCTCGTTGATCCATTCATGCGCGCCGGAACTTACCCGGCAAGGCATTTGGCTACCTTAAGAGAGTCAGAGTTACTCCCGGCCTTCAGCGGCGCTTCGCCCGGTTGTACCCGGGTTTCACGTACCGCCAGTGGCCAGGATTCAGCCCCCGTACTCACCCTTTCGGGCTCGCGGGGACCTATGTTTTTATTAAACAGTCGGGTCCCCCTTGTCACTGCGACCTGCGGTCCCAGGGGTAGGCCCCAAGACCGCAGGCACCCCTTATCCCGAAGTTACGGGGCTAATTTGCCGAGTTCCCTAGCCCGGGTTACCCCGCCACGCCTTGGGCTTCTCACCCAGGGGCACCTGTGTCGGTTCTCGGTACGGTCGTGGGGGATCCTTCCCCACTCCCTTTTCACTGGCCCCGGGAGTCGGGGGAACCCGCCTAACGGCGGGCCCATCACGCCTTCACCCGTTTCTCGCCATGACGGCACTCCACGGGCTTCAGCGCTTGGATAGGGCGGTGGCCCTACTCCCCCTATCCCGCGGCGTCAGGAGTGGGGCCTTGCGTTGCCGCGAAGCGTACCCCCACGGCAGGGGAATATTAACCCCTTTCCCTTTCGGCGGCACCGGTTAAGGGCCGCCTTAGGACCGGCTAACCCTCAGCCGACGACCGTTGCTGAGGAACCCTTGCCCTTTCGGCGGAGGGGATTCTCACCCCTCTTGCGCTCTTACTACCGCCGGGATTTTCGTTCCGAGCGGATCCATCGGACCTCACGGCCCGACTTCTAGTCCACCCGGACGCCCCCCTACCGGATCACCCCACAGTGTGGGGTGCCCCGGGGTCTCGGCGGCCGGCTTAGTCCCGCTAATCTTCGGGGCCCCCCGCCTCGGCGGGTAAGCTGTTACGCACTTCTTAGCCGATGGCTGCTTCTAAGCCTACGGCCCCGCTGTCTAAGGCGGGGGACACCCTTCTGGCTTGACACTTTAGCCGGCACTTAGGGGCCTTAACCCCGGTCTGGGTTGTTCCCCTCTCGGCCTGGCGGCTTATCCGCCAGAACCCGTCTCCGCCCATCTACGGTGCCAATCGGTTCGGGGTTCGAAAGGGAGCCGGGGCCTTTCGGCCCCTAAACCCCCAATCGGTGCCCTACCCGATTGGCCACCTCCGGGCGGGCCGGGCTGGGACCCGCTTTGGGGGGAACCAGCTATCACCGAGCTTGATTGGTCTTTTGCCCCTAGGCCGAGGTCATGGGAACGAATTGCACGTCAGAACCCCTTCGGGCCTCCACCCGGCTTTCGCCGGGCTTCACCCTGCCCCGGCCTAGATCGCTCGGTTTCTGGTCTCACGGCTGTGACTCCGGGCCCTTTCAGACCCCGCCCCACACCGGTCTGACGACCAGCTACGGGCTTGTCGGTTTCCCTGCGCCTTCGGGGCTTGACCCCCTTAGGCTCGCCACAGCCGTGAACTCCCCGGCCCGTGTTTCTAGACGTAAGGCGTGACCCCGGTCCCCTCCCCTCGTACTACCCGGTCGCCCGGGGTTCCTTTAGGGAGGATCGACCCTTTCGGGCCACGCCACCTGTAACCGTCCGGTTTCAGGCTCTTTTCACCCCCCTTCCGGGGTGCTTTTCAGCTTTCCCTCACGGTACTAAGTTCGCTATCGGTCTCGGGACGTATTTAGCCTTGGAGGTCGGTGCCCCCCAGCTTCCCACAGCAAAACCAAGCCGTGGTACTCAGGGACACCCGCCATCTCCCCCCTCGGGTTTCGCCTACGGGGCTGTCACCCTCTGCGGCGGGGCCTTCCAGCCCACTTCGGCTACCCGAGGCCGGGAGGACGCGGGGCCCTACAACACCACATCCGCCCAGGCTTATCGCCTAGGAGTTCGGTTTGGGCTCTCCCCCTTTCGGTCGCCCCTACTCAGGGGATCCCTGTTGGTTTCTTCTCCTCCCCCTACTAAGATGTTTCCGTTGGGGGGGTTCCCGCTCGGTACTCCCCGAGAGGGTTTCCCGAGCGTTACGGGCTATTCGCCCGTAACAGGAGGTCCCATTCGGCGATCCTCGGATCAAAGCCTGCATGCGGCTACCCGAGGCGTATCGCCGCTTGCCACGGCCTTCCTCGGCGCCCGAGCCTAGCCATCCACCGGACGGCTTCGAGCTGTCTACTGGTGTAAGCCTGATCTGCACACTCCTGCGCGGCGCTCATCATCCCCCATGGCGTCGCATGGGGGCTTGCGCCCTTCACCCAGGAGGCCTGGCCTCCGGGGTTGCATCCATTATGAGTAGGCGTGAGGCGCGGTGCGCAGGCTTTCCGACCGGATCAAAAAGGAGGTGATCCGGCCGCAGGTTCCCCTACGGCCACCTTGTTACGACTTCTCCCCCCTTGGGAGGCCCAGATTCGACCTCCCACCTTTCGGCGAGAGGCCTCACCTGGGCCTCCCTCGGGTGGAGCGACGGGCGGTGTGTGCAAGGAGCAGGGACGTATTCACCGCGCGTTGGTGACACGCGGTTACTAGGGATTCCACGTTCACGAGGGCGAGTTGCAGCCCTCGATTCCTACTGAGGCGGGGTTTACGGGATTTCCTTCCCCTTTCGGGGTCGGAGCCCGCTGTCCCCGCCATTGCAGCTCGCGTGTAGCCCGGGGGTTTCGGGGCATACTGACCTGCCGTAGCCCCCACCTTCCTCCGGCTTATCGCCGGCAGTCCCCCTAGAGTGCCCCAGCCCCGAAAGGCTGGGTTGCAACTAGGGGCGGGGGTCTCGCTCGTTCCCTGACTTAACAGGACACCTCACGGCACGAGCCGGCGACGGCCATGCACCTCCTCTCAGCTCGTCTGGCAAGGTCGTTAGCCTGGCCTTCATCCTGCTGTCGCCCCCGGTGAGGTTTCCGGCGTTGACTCCAATTAAACCGCAAGCTTCACCCCTTGTGGTGCTCCCCCGCCAATTCCTTTAAGTTTCAGCCTTGCGGCCGTACTCCCCAGGCGGCGGGCTTAACGGCTTCCCTACGACACTGGGCGGGCTCGAGGCCCACCCAACACCTAGCCCGCATCGTTTACAGCTGGGACTACGGGGGTATCTAATCCCCTTTGCTCCCCCAGCTTTCGTCCCTCACCGTCGGGCGCGTTCCAGCCGGGCGCCTTCGCCACTGGTGGTCCTCCTGGGATTATAGGATTTCGCCCCTACCCCAGGAGTACCCCCGGCCTCTCCCGCCCCCTAGCCCGACAGTATCCCCCCGCTCCCACGGTTGAGCCGTGGGCTTTAAAGGGGGACTTGCCGGGCCGGCTACGGACGCTTTAGGCCCAATAATCGTCCCGACCACTCGCGGGGCTGGTATTACCGCGGCGGCTGACACCAGGCTTGCCCCCCGCTTATTCGCCCGGCTTTTTAGACCGGGCAAAAGCCACCCTCATCGGGTGGCACTCAGGGTGGCTCCGTCACGGTTTCCCGCATTGCGGAAGTTTCGCCCCTGGTGCGCCCCGTAGGGCCTGGGCCCTTGTCTCAGTGCCCATCTCGGGGCTCCCGCTCTCACGGCCCCCACCCGTTATCGGCTTGGCGGGCCGTTACCCCGCCAACTACCTGATGGGGCGCAGCCCCATCCTCGGGCGGCTGCAACGGGCATGGCGTTGCAGCCTTTTCGGCGCGGACCCATTCCAGGAGTCTGCGCCTATGGGGGATTAGCCCCAGTTTCCCGGGGTTATCCCCCTCCCGAGGGTAGGTTAGCCACGTGCTACTGAGCCGTCCGCCGGAGCCGGCCGTAGCCCCGGCTCCTAGACTTCCATGGGTTAGCCCCACCCTGATAGCAGTCGGGTCCGGCAGGATCAACCGGAGTCTGGCCGCGAGCGGGCGGAGCACCATTTATGAGCCTGCGCACCGCGCCTCACTTTCTTTTCCCCGAGAGTGCAGGAGCACGTTCTTGTGCCCCAGTTTTCTCGGGGAAGCACTGTGTTGCCGTGGACGGAGGCCGCCTTTTCATTGGGGGAGGTTGCCTCCCCCGTGATCCAGGCGAGCCGCCGGGGTCCACGGCAGCATTTTAGTGTTGTATATCAGACCTTTATATACTTTACTTTAAGGAATATTCCTATTATTGCGTGTTTCAGACCCGTCCCACGCGGTCGGCGGCAAAGTTTTTTATGATCGAGGGTTGATGAGGTACAGGGTGTAATGTTGTGGGCCTCAGAGAGACCTTCGAAGACTGGGTTAAAGTGTTGAAGCTTGCTACTAAGCCGACGAAAGAGGAGTACATGGTTACACTCAAAACAGTCCTGCTTGGCTTGGGGCTTCTGGGGAGCATAGGCTTTGCGTTCCAGCTTGTAGGAAGCATGCTCGAGTTTGCAAGGTTCACGGCTATCCCCCGCGAGTACATGGTTGTGGGGGGTGTGCTCGTAGCCCTGGTTCTCGTACTCGTCACAATGTACCTTAGGGGTAGAAGCAAGATTTAGGGTGTATACAAGTGGGGGAGAAGAGCTCGAAGGGCACACGTTTCTATGCCTTCCGCGTCACTGTGGGCCAGGAGTACAACGTGGCCCAGCTGTTGTATAACCGTGCGAAAGGCGGTGGCTACAGGGTATACTCTATCGTCGTCGTGCCGGGGGTTAGGGGCCTCGTGTTTATAGAGTGTGATGCCCTGTACGAGGCCCAGAGGCTCGTAATGGGGATGAAGCATGTACGAGGAGCTGTCAGAGGGGCTATAAGCTATCAGGAGATGGAGGCCTTGATCAAGCCGAAGCCCATAGTCGAAAGCGTGAAAGTCGGGGACATCATAGAGATTATAAGGGGCCCGTTTGCGGGGATGAGGGGTAAGATAGTCAGCGTCGACCCCACCAGGAACGAGGTCAAGGTGGAGTTAGCCGAGGCCGTCTACGTGTTGCCTGTAACCATCAGCGCTGAGGACATAAAGGTGGTCCAGAAGGCTGAGGCGCAGTCCTGATGTCTAATACTGGGGGAGGAAGGCCCGAGCTAGATTTGAGGCTTTTTCTGAAAGAGCTCTCATCGAGGAAAAGGCTTGTATCGCCTTCTTCGATGCTAAAGCTAGAGTTCCAGGTCGCCAGGTTTATTCAGGAGGCTCAGCCTAGTCCCATCCTGGTCAACTCCGAGAAAGGACCTATAGTCTCGAATCTGCTTGCCTCACGGGAGGCCCTGTATTTGGCTTTGAACGTGTCTAGCGACGCTGAGGCTTATTTGCAGATGTCTAGGGCCCTGGCATCTCCGAGGAAGATCGAGCTACTGGAAACCCCCTCGATGGCCTCGCTGGGAGATGACCTTTACAAACTACCCATCCCAAAGTTCTTCGAGCTCGACGGGGGCCACTACATAACGGCTGGAATCTTTGTGGCCAAGGAGTGCGACGGAAACGCTATCAATGCTAGTATTCATAGGGCTATGCTGCTCGACGAGAACCACTTAGCCGTCAGACTTGTCCCTAGACACCTCTACCACATGTTTACGAAAGCCGAGAAGAAGAGGCGCCCATTAAGGGCCGCCATACTTATAGGCGCTCCCCCAATCTTCTACCTGACCGCCGCATCAAGTCCCCCCTACGGGGTATACGAGGCCGAAGTGGCGAACAGCCTGGCAGGGGGTAGTCTAGCCGCCACAGTAGACCTGCTCGAAGGAGTCCCCCTACCGGTTCCAAGCGAATACGTGATCCTAGGAGAGTTCCTCCTTGATAGGAGGGCTAAGGAAGGGCCCTTCGTGGATATACTAGGCACGTATGATGAGGTGCGTGAGGAGCCTGTCTTCAAAGTACACGAGATTCTTGCACGTCCAAGCCCAATGTTTTACTCGATTCTGCCCTCAGGAGAAGAACACATATTACTTATGGGGTTCCCGCGGGAGGTAACCATATGGGAGTCTGTCAGTAAGGTTGTCCCTAGAGTCCATAGGGTCAGACTCCCGGTTTCCGGGGGCGGGTGGCTTTACGCGGTTGTCAGCATCGACAAAAACGTGGACGGGGATGCCAAAAACGCTATCTTGGCCGCCTTCGCAGCACACCCCTCGCTCAAGCTCGTCGTAGTGGTTGACGGCGACGTGAATCCCGACAACCCCCGAGAAGTCGAATGGGCTATAGCTACAAGGATGCAGCCGGACGAAGACGTAATAATATTGAGGGGGGTTAGGGGGAGTAGCCTAGACCCCTCAGCTGACCAGAAGAGCCTCATGACATCAAAGATGGGAATCGATGCTACACGTCCCTTAGGCAAGCCGGACTGGATGTTCAAGCGTGCCAGGATACCAGAAGCTCGCCAGTAACGTCTTGATGTGAACTTGACGGAAGATGAACTTCGGCGAGCAAGTCTACTGTTCCCTCCATGTTTAACGCCTGGAATTCATGGTTGCTTCGCAATTTAAAGCTTTTTGCTTTATTTACTTGGTTTGCCAGAGCCTTTAAAGACCGATCCTCGAGGCAAAGCCTTGGCATGCTTCCTATTCCTCGAGGAGTCCTTCAATCCTGCTTTTGAGTTCTTCCAGCTCTCTGAGCATCGCGTCAATATCGTTGAGTGTCTTCCTGTATTCTGGGAGGATGTCAGCGTAGATCCTTAGGGAGGCGATGCGTGTGCGTCGAATGTTCACCTCCTCGACCGCCTCGCTTAGAGCCTGGTACGCCCTCCCCGCGTGGTCAACCTGGAAGGCCTGCATAGCCCTGGACTCCCCCGGGTGTAGGTTGAGGCCACCGGCGAGGGACAATGCCCGGCTGTAAGCCTCCAAGGCCTCCCTGTACTCCCTCTCGACCACCCTCGACGCGTAGGCAGCCAGCCTCCCGGCGGCCTCGACGCTAGGAGGGTTGGAGACAGCCGTCCACAGGAGACTCTCAGCCTCCAGCCTAGCACCCTCCTCGCCCTCCACCGCAGAGACGAGAAGCATTACTAGAGCTGTGCAGGCAAGCATACGCTAAAAAGCATTAAACAGGAACATTAAAAAGGTAAACAATTAGTCTTTTTATACCTGAATAATAATAATATTAATCATACAGGCCGCCGCAAGGCCCTCAACAATGGCCCTCAACCCCGACAAGGGGGGATGAGCGGGCACACGGCCTCGACGGCTACACAGTGCTTCCCCGAGAAAACTGGGGCACAAGGACGTGCTCCTGCACTCTCGGGGAAAAGAAAGCAGGGAGAGAGGCAAAGCACAGCACGCATGCCCGGCGCAGCAAATACCATGGGCCGAAACCAGACCCCCTCAAAACATAAGCCTTTTTTAATCCTCCATCCCAACCTTTAGTGGTGGCACCCCCTTGTGAGGGGGTGGAGGGTCCTGTGAGGGCCTCGCCGGCCCCGTGGGCCGCCTGGCCCGAGGGGCGCCCACGGAGTAGCCCGAGGCGAAACGGGGGCGCCGGGAAAGGCTTGTGTTTTTGAGGGGGTCTGGCGGTCGCGGGGCGGGGCGAGGGGCACGCGCCCGCTACCCCTCACCGGGGTGCCCCCGGCCATCATGGGGGTGTCCGCCTAGAGGAACGCCCCAAGAGCGGGCCGGCAGCCCGCCCCCAGGGCTCCGGCCACAGCCCCTGAAGCCCCCAAGGCGCGGCTAAGCCCACGCGGAGTTTGGAATGGGTGGAGGCGGGGGGTAAAGAGGGGGTAGTCACTGGGGGCGGCTCCCGGGTGGGCCGCGTGGGCGCCGAGACGCAGGGGGCGTCCAGGCATGACGGGGCAGTGATACAGGGGGGCTGCGCGCTGGGGCATGGCTCCCGGGTAACAACCCCACCCCTCAGGGGCCCGGGCCTACAGGCCTGCGCCCCTTCACTGGGGCCCCGGGCAACAGGAGCCCGGGCTACGCTGTGACGCGTGGACGCCGGCCATGGTCGGCGGCTCCACGCCGAGGAACCCGGGCCCCCGAAAGGGGTGAGGGGATGGCAGCTGAAAAAGCGGAGAAGCCTGCAAAGGCCCCGCCCCGAGCGAGGGGTGGGGGTGGGGCGAAGTCCAGGGCTTCAAGGAGAAAGAAGCGCGACAACAGGCCGGTGAGGGCTCCCGCTCCTCCGGGGCCAAGCGGGGGCGAGGAAAGTGGCCCGGTAACTGATGAGATGTGTGCCCCCGTCGAAACGGGGGGTGTCCGGGCCGTCGTCCTGCGCCTCAAATTGAACCCCGAGGTGGAGCGGGAACTCGAGGCCCTCGCTGACGCTACGGCTAAGATGTACAACGAGGTGAACTTCATCCTCAGAAAGCTATTCTTTACTAGAAACTACACAGACGAGAAAGTGAGCAGAATAATCAGGGTGTTCTACAGGGCCTACAGCAGGGGGCTCTGCGGCAGGCCCCGTCTAGGGAGCTACATCGCGGACGGTGTCAAGGAACAACTCCAACAAGACTGGCAGAGGTTTTTTGGACTACTCAAGGCGAAAAAGGAGGGCAAGCTGCCCGGGTGGATGAAGCCTAGGCCGCCCGGGTACAAGAAGGATCGCTTGCTCGGAAAACGGGAAAAAGTGCTATTCGTCGAAGGGAGAGGTTACAGAGTTGTCAACGAGGGGGGGCGGAGGGGCAAACTCATAGTCTCTGTTGCCGGGAAGTGGATATCCTTAGCGTACCGCGGGAAACTGCGCTGGCGCGGCAAGCAGGGAACTCTCGTTGTCAAAGAGGTCAACGGGCGCTGGTACGCCTACATACCAGTAAACGTGGGCGTGCCGGCGCCACGGGAAAGGAAGTATAGCTACATGTACATCAACGGTGAGCGTGACAGGATCCAGTTGCAACAACCCCGGGGTGGGGAGAAGGCCTTCATCGACCTCGGGGTCAACAACGTCATTGCGGCAGTGACTACCACAGGGAGGGCCCTCCTATATCGGGGAGGGCCCATTAAAGCAGAATACGAGTACTGGAGCAGGGAGGCGAAGACGTTTCAGAGCCTCCGCGATAAGTGCAAGAACCACGGTTTGCCCTGGCATCGCTGGCACCTGTTTTACGCCAGAGCTGTGGAGAAGAGAACTAGGCGGATGCAGAACCTGAAACGCAACACCGTCAAGCACCTCGTCCGCCTCCTCTGGGAGGAGGGCGTGGACACAATCTACGTCGGCCTCCCATACGACATAATCCACGAAAAGGGCAACAAGTGGAACAGCAACGTCTGGGGCTACAGGAAAATCATCACATGGCTCGCCGAGGTCGCCAGCGAGCACGGGATGAAAGTCTTCGTCGTCGACGAGAGCAAGACATCGATCACGTGCTCTCACTGTGGCTACGAGGACAAGGAGGCCCGCGTCCACCGCGGCCTCTACAAGTGCCCCCGGTGCGGCCTCGAGATACACGCGGACATAAACGCATGCTTGAACATCGCCCACAAGGCGGGATACACCCCGCCGACACCGACGAGAATCGAGACCTACACCCCGACCCACCAAGGCGTAGTGGCCGCTAAACGAGGAGAAAAAAGTACCAGCCGGAAACAATAACCCCTAAGAAGGGTAACCGGGAGCCCGCCCTAGTGGCGCAGAGCGGGTAGAAAGCTAGAGACGTGACACTATTACTGGGGAGACCGCAGCACATTTTTTCTTCAGCAACTCGACAATCCACAACCCGAAGACGTCAGCGTGCACACGTCCAACCCCCTTTATTCTCTCAATGTTAATCCTGAAGAGGGGCCCAGCCTCTTCAACGCATATTGAGAAATCCTCGCCCCAAAGCCACCCTTCACGCTTCCTTAACCCGATTCTCAAATACCAACACTCGCCACTCCTCTCAATCCTCTTCACGCGTACCTCAACCCTGGAGAGACCTTGGGGTGTCTCGATTTGAATGCTCTGGGTAAAGTCCTTCAGACTGCTCAAGGTCTCCGTAATGTCTACTCCACTGCAGCCATCAACCTCGATGACTGTTTTTTTAACCAAGAGCACCAGCTAAGTATAACATGAACACCGTGATGAAGAAAAGGTTTACGCGATCCTTGAGGGCTTTCAGCCCCAGGACAGATGACGTACTCGTCGCCGTGACACTGGAGAATCTCCAGTCACTCCTATTGCTAGACCTTCTTCTCGACATAGAGAAGGAGTACAACGTGAGGATCCACCACCTACATATCGGTGAATCGATCCCGCGCGAGATAGAGGAAAGAGTGTCACGATCCCCGATTATAGCTTCCACTAGACTAATACGGTTGAAGCCTAAAAACTACACAGACGTAAAACTCAACGTTGTCTCAAACCTTGGCCAATATCCAAGTGACAGCTTGTACGTGCTCCCCTTCACGGCAGACGACCTGGCATGCTACTTCCTTGAAGAGCTCCTTAAAGCAAATCTAACAGGACTAGCACTGGAGGCTGAAGCCCGTACAGCCTACCCCCTGTACACGACTACCAATAGCGAGGTTGGCCAGGTGTATAGGGGTACCAGTCTTCGCGCCGCTACTATTAGGGACTGCGATCTTCTCCAAGCTCTCGCCGGTAGAGTAGCTCTACAGGCTTTCGGAAACTTTTACGTGGAAGCCTATGTTAAAAGAAGAGGTGGAGCAAGAGTCAACGTAGAGGGCGAGTTCCAGGGTCGCCTCGGAGCAGCGGGAGGAAACGAGGATGAATAATTTTGAGAAAATAGGTCACGGAACTTCAAATTCTCTGCCTCCAGTGCGGATTAAGCAGGTAGAGCAGAACAGCCTTCGAGGTGTGGAGCCTGTTCTCTGCCTCATCAAACACAACGCTTTGAGGACTCTCTATCACATCGTCTGTTATCTCCTCCCCCCTGTGTGCCGGGAGACAATGCATGACTATGTAGTCGTCCCTGCCAACCCTCTTTAAGAGCTCCGCATTAACTTGATACCTCGGCAAAAATGTTTTAATTCTCTCCTCACGCTCCTTCTCTTGGCCCATGCTCACGAAAACATCCGTATAAATCACGTCGACATCCCTTACCGCCTCGAAGGGATCCTCGTATACCTCAATCCTCCTGTAAATCTCTTCCCCAAGCACCCCCGGGTCAGGCCCGTACTGCCTCGGAGCGGCTACCCTGACCTTAGCCCCGAGCTTAACGCCTGCTATCGCAAGCGAGTTGAAAACGTTGTCGCGGCCGTCGCCTACAAAGGCTATCTTTACACCTTCAATTCTGCCCTTCTTCTCCATGAT